>NZ_JBSHBN010000237.1:0-10251 GCF_053612025.1 Kitasatospora sp. NPDC054768 | reverse complement strand
TCGTTCCGGCCGGCCCCGCGGCGTGTTCGGGCGGCGGCCGTCAGCCGCGGAAGAGGTTGTGCCCCACGTCGGACGGGACCTCGTCCTGGACCGGCTCGCTGCCCGGCCCCGGCACGTGCTCGCCGGGGATCGGCTCGTCGCCCTCCCGGTGCAGCAGCACCACCCCGTCCTCGGCCCACAGCTGCCGGTAGCCGTGCGCCAGCAGCAGCCGGATCCGCTCGGCCTGCTCCTTGTCCGTCTTGAACGGGAAGGACCGCTTGTCGCCCCGGGTGAGCACGTACTCGCGCCCGCGCGGCGTGCCGTCGACCAGCACCACGTCCGCCCGGGCGGTCAGCCGCGGCGCGATCTGGTTGTCCGCCTCGACGGACGCCCCGTCCGGGATCAGCGCGGCCGCCCGCACCAGCGCCGCCTCGCTCGTCTTCGGCGCCCAGGACGACGGTACGGCCAGCGGCAGCAGCCCGATCGGCACCGCGGCGACCAGCGCGATCCCGGCCGCGCCGAGGCCGAGCCGGCGGGCCCGCCGCACGCTCCGCTCCGGCCGCCCGGCGGCGCTCAGCCGGCCCAGCACCTCGATCGCGGCGGTGAGCAGGATCGGCCACAGCAGCGAGTCGTAGTGCCGGGCGATCGACCAGTGGTTGGGGTTGCTGGACAGGATCCGCTCGGCCAGCAGCGGCAGCGCGCACAGCACGGTGGCCGAGCGCAGCGGCAGCAGCAGCGTGGTGCCGAACAGCCACAGCAGCAGCAGCGGCTTGAGCGGCTGGTCGAAGGCGGCCTGCACCAGCAGGAACGGGTCGTGCAGCAGGTTGCGCAGCGCGTCCCCGCCGTCCGTGCCGAGCGAGCCGTAGTTCCAGTAGTAGCCCGGCTGCCCGCCCATCGCCGGGATCAGCCAGGTGATGGCGACGGCCGAGGCGACCGGCCCGCCCAGCAGCAGCCCCAGGCCGGTGAAGCGGCCCGCCCGGTCCTCCGTACGGCGGGTGCGCAGCAGCAGCACCAGCCCGTACGCCCCGACCATCAGGCCGAGGTCCTCCTTGGTGCAGCACAGCAGTACGGCGGCGAGCACCACCGTGCCGTACCGGCGGGCCAGCCCGCGCTCCAGCATCAGCAGGGTCAGCGGCACCGCGAAGGCGACCTCGTGGAAGCCCACCCGGGCGGCGACCAGCAGCGGCCAGCCGAGGCCGTAAGCCAGGCCGGCCAGGTCGGCGGCCCGGCGGGCGGTGCGCGGCTCGGCGGCGGCGAAGGCGTACCCGGCGATCCGCCGGATCAGCGGCACCCCGGCCGCGAACAGCAGCGACTGCCCGATGATCAGCGAGCGCGGGTCGTCCCAGATCCAGTACAGCGGCGCGAGCAGTGCCAGCACCGGCGAGAAGTGGTCGCCGAGCAGCGAGAAGCCGGGCGGGAACTCGTGGTGGAAGCTCTTCAGCGTCGAGACGGGCAGCCCGAAGTGGGCGTAGCCGCGCACGCCCTGGTCGAAGATGCCGAGGTCGAAGCCGCCGAGCGACACGGACGTCCAGCCCTGCAGGCCGATGGCGCAGGTCACCGCGAAGCAGAGCGCGGTGAGCAGCAGGGTGCGCCGGGCCGGGCCGAGCAGGACGGCCTCGGCCAGCCGGCGGGCGGCGGGCACGGCGGCGGCCGGCGGCGGGGGTGCGGTCTGGGTGGTCACGTCAGGTCCGATCCGTCCGGTCTGGGTCCGTGGGTCCGGCCGTCAGGTCCGGTTCGTCAGTGCGGGATCGCGGTCCAGCCTGGCGGCCAGCAGGGCCCGGACCCCTCCGCCGGCGGCCTCCACGGCCTGCCGCCGGGCGCGGTACAGCCGCACGCCCAGGACGACCAGGACGGCGATGGCGATCGGCGGGTAGATCGCGCCGGGCAGCTGCCAGTACCAGGCGACCCCGCGGCCCCAGCGGTGCGGCACCGTCCACATGACGTGCGAGAGGAAGACCAGCAGGGTCAGGCCGAACAGCACCCTCCGGGCCGTGGTCCTGGCCTCCACCGCCAGCAGGGCGAGGAGCGGGATGCACCAGACCCAGTGGTGGGTCCAGCTGATCGGCGAGACCAGCAGCGCGGTGAGCGCGGCGCAGACCGCGCCCCAGGCGTCGGCCCGGCGCAGCACCCGCGCGGAGCGCCCGGCCAGCACCGCCACGCCGAGCCCGAAGGTCGCGACCAGCGCCGAGGCGATCAGCCCGACCAGGCCCGGGTCGTTGACGTCCAGCAGCCGGCAGACGGCGCCGCGCAGCGACTGGTTGTCCACCAGGACGGTCACGCCGACCCGGCTCGGGTCCCAGAGGTAGGTGGTCCAGAACCCGTACGAGGCGTCGGGCAGCACGGCCCAGCCGATCAGGCCCGCCGCCAGGAAGGTGCCGGCCGAGACCAGGGCGGCCCGGACCCGGCCGGTCAGGAACAGGTAGACGGCGAACAGGCCCGGGGTGATCTTGATGGCGGTGGCCAGGCCGATGCCCACGCCCTTGAGGCGGTGGCGGTCCGGGCGGGTCAGGTCCCACAGGACCAGGCAGAGGATGCCGAGGTTGACCTGCCCGTACTGGAAGGTGGTGAAGACCGGCTCCAGCCAGATGCCCAGGCCGGTCGCCAGGATCACCACGGCCGCCCGGTGCTGCTTCGGCCAGCCGGCCAGCTTGAGCGACAGGTGCACGGCCGCGGCGAGCAGCGCGTAGTTGAGGAGCATCACCAGGACGCGCAGGGTGCTCACGTCGAACCAGGTGCTCGGCACGAAGAGCATCGCCGCGAACGGCGGGTAGGTGGCCGGCAGGTCCCAGCCGGGCAGCCGCATCGCGTAGAGGTCCTCGCCGCGGACGACGGCCTGGCCCTCGGCCCGGTAGACCAGCATGTCGACCATGGTGGCCCCGTGGCTGTGCCGGAACCAGGCGAACACCGCCAGTGACACCGCCGCCACGCAGACCGCCGGGAGGGTCCAGGAATTCGGTCTTCCGGTTTCCGCTGCGCCTCCGGGATTCTCCGGACCCGACCGCCGCACCCACCGTTTCAGACCGAACTCGCGCACCGCGATGGCACCCCGTTGAGATAGACCAGATCGTTCCCTCGTCAGCGTCTGGGCCCACCCACCATAACCGACCCCTCCGAGCCCCAAACCGCGTCAGAAACGGGCCCGGAAGGGTGATGTGATCTCCCCCACAGCGGACTCCGGGCGGCGGCGGCCCCGGACCTGGAGCCCAAAACGCGAAATCCCGCCGGGAGTTGCCTCCCGGCGGGATTTCGTCGACCGGCCTGAGCCGGTCCGTTGGGTGGAGCTGAGGGGATTCGAACCCCTGACCCCCTCGATGCGAACGAGGTGCGCTACCGGACTGCGCCACAGCCCCAACGAGAAGAAACTCTAGCACCTTTCGGAGGGGGTCCGTGACCAACCCCGGGTCGCGGTGCCGGTCAGGGGGCGGCCCGGGCTATTCGTTGGCCGCGCGCGGGCGCGACTCGGGGGCGTGCGGCTCGGCGTACTGGTCGAACAGCGGGGTCTTGCGGGACTCGGCGGGGCGCCCGGCGGTCCAGGTGCCGGGGGCCGACAGGTCGAGGCCGCGGGAGACCCGGGGGGCGACCGGGGCGGTCACGTAGGTGGGCAGCGGGACGGGCACCGGCTCCCAGGAGTCCGGGCCGGCCGCTCCGCGCTCGCGCATGCCGTCGACCCACTCCTCGTGCTCGGTCGCCTCGGCCACCGCGGAGGCGGAGGACACCGAGACGGTGGCCTGCTCCGGGTCGGCCGCCAGCCGCAGGTGCGGCCGGCGCGCGGCCCGCCCTCCGGCGGGCGCGGCCGGGGCGGGCTCCGCGGCGGCGGGGGCCTCGGCCGGGGCGGCGCCGGGCGCCGCGGCCTCGGCGCGCTGCTGCTCGCGCTTGCGCAGCCGCTCGGCCGCCTGGGCGGCCCGGACCCGGTCGAGCTTCACCTCGTACCGCTGGCGCTCCAGCTTGCGCAGGTGGCCGATGTACACGGTGAGGAGGACCGCCGGGACCGCCGGGACCCAGAGGAAGGCCAGTCCGGCCACCGCGGCGACCACCGCGCCGAGCGCGAAGGAGAAGAAGAGGGCGGTGACCATCCGGCGCCGGCGGGCCAGCAGCCGCGCCCGGCGTTCGGTGCCGGCCCGCGGCTCGGGGGCCGGCCGTTCGGCCGGGCGCCGCACCGGGGGTTCGGGCTCCCGCGCGGGGTCGCCGGAGGAGGTCCCGTCCCGTTCGGGAGGACCGTCGTCGCTCTGTTCGCCGTCACGCGGTTCGTCGCCCAGGGCCCGGGCCGCCCGCCGTTCCAGCCCCGAACGCCCGGCCAGCAGGCGGATGGCGGTGCTGAAGCGTTCCGTCGGGCGCGCCTCGTTGAGTTCGTCCTGCCTGCGGAGCCACATCGGCACCAGATAGGCGGCCCAGGCCCCTACGATGACGGCGTAGATAAGGCCGCTACTGCTCACGATTCACACCGTACGGGCGCCGGGGAAGGCCTGGCAGCAATTTGGCGCGGCGTGTCGTGTGATCAAGCTGATTCTCCGACTATTTTGCCGCTATTTGTGGGGGTCCGGTGCCCCTTCGATGCCATATCGATATTTCTTTCGAACATGTATTCAATTACTGCGCTCGCGCCCGGAACTGAGCGCCCGCCAGCGCTCCAGCATCCCCTCCGGGACCTCCTCGTCGGTCAGCGCGTAGACGAGGTGGTCGCGCCAGTCGCCGTCGATGTGGAGATAGCGCGGCCGGATTCCCTCCGAGCGGAAGCCGAGCTTTTCCACCACACGCCGGCTCGGGCCGTTCTCCGGGCGGATGCAGACCTCGATCCGGTGCAGTCCGAGCGTGCGGAAGCAGTGGTTCACCGAAAGCGCCACGGCGGTCGGGATGATGCCGCGGCCGGCCACGCCCTCGTCCACCCAGTACCCGATGTTCGCCGAGCACATCGAGCCCCAGGTGATCCCGCCGACGGTCAACTGGCCGACCAGGCGGCCCTTGTGGAGTACGACGAAGGGCAGCATCCGGCCGGCCGAGGCCTCGCCGCGCAGGAAGCGGACCATCTGCCGGTACGTCGGCCGGGGGCCGCTCACCCGACCCGCCGGGCCGGGCGGCACGGTGGCCTCCCAGCGGCGCAGCCAGTCCCGGTTGCGGCGGCTCACCTCCTGCCACTCGCGCTGGTCGCGCGCCCGGATGGGGCGCAGCACGACGTCCCCCTCGTGGAGTTCTACCGGCCAGCCGGCGTTCAGTGGGTTCTCCCGGTCGCTGGGGCGTCGGGCCGGGGATGGTCCCCGCCCCCGAGCTGGTCGACGGCGTGGGCGAGCAGCGGCTCCAGGACGGCCAGGCCGTCCCTGACGCCGCCGGTCGAGCCCGGCAGGTTGACGATCAGGGTACGTCCGGCGAGCCCGGCGAGCCCGCGGGAGAGCGCCGAGGTCGGCACCTTCTCCCGGCCGTACGCACGGATGGCCTCGGCGATGCCGGGGATCACCCGGTCGATCACCCGGGCGGTCATCTCGGGGGTGAGGTCCATCGGCGAGATGCCGGTGCCGCCGGTGGTCAGCACCACGTCGTAACCGGCCGCGACGGCCTCGCGCAGCACGGCCTCCACCGGCTCGCCGTCCGGGACGACCCGGGGGCCGTCGGCGGTGAAGCCCATCGCGGTCAGGCCGGCCACCAGCAGCGGGCCGCCCCGGTCCGCGTAGACCCCGGCCGAGGCCCGGTTGGACACCGTGACGGCCAGCGCCCTCCCGGCGGGCACCGCGCCGGCCGGCGCCGTCACGCGTCCACCTCCGGCGCGAACCAGTCGCCGCTCTTGCCGCCGGTCTTGCTCAGCACCCGGACGGACTCGATCGTGGCACCCTTGTCCACCGCCTTGACCATGTCGACGACGGTCAGCCCGGCCACCGCGACGGCGGTCAGCGCCTCCATCTCGACGCCGGTGCGGTCGGCGGTCCGCACGGTGGCGGTGATCTCGACCGCGTCGTCCGCGACGGCGAGGTCGACCTTGACGCCGGAGACCGCGATCGGGTGGCAGAGCGGGATCAGGTCCGGGGTCTTCTTGGCGCCCATGATCCCGGCGATCCGGGCCACCGCGAGGGCGTCGCCCTTGGGCACGCCCTCGCCGCGCAGCAGCTCGACCACCTGCGGGGAGACCCGCACCCGGCCGGCCGCCACCGCGGTGCGCGCGGTGGTGGCCTTCTCGGAGACGTCGACCATCCGGGCGGCGCCCTGGTCGTCGACGTGGGTGAGGCGGTCGCCGGGGGGAGGTGTCGTCACGGGGAACTCCAGGGGCGCGCAGGTCGAATACCGCGCTACCGTACCGTTCCCCGGTCCGGGGAGCCGATCAGGAGTCCAGCAACACCACGTCCACCGCGCTGCCGGCCGGCAGCGCGGTGGTGTCCTCGGGAACGGTGATCAGGCAGTTCGCCCGGGCCAGCGCACCGACCAGGTGCGACCCGGCGCCGCCCACCGGCTCCACCGTGCCGTCCGCCGCCGAGTAGCGGCCGCGCAGGAACTGCCGGCGGCCGGCCGGGGAGCGCAGCGCCGCCGGGCAGAGCGCGCGGACGACCGGGCGGTGCACCTCCGCGGCGCCGAGCATGGTGCGGATGACCGGACGGACGAAGAGCTCGAAGGAGATGTAGGCGCTCACCGGGTTGCCGGGCAGGGCGAGCAGCGGAACCCCGGCCGCGCCGCCGATCCGGCCGAAGCCCTGCGGCTTGCCGGGCTGCATCCGCAGGCGCCGGAAGTCGACGCCCCCGTAGGACTCGAAGACCTCCTTGACCACGTCGTACGCGCCGACGCTGACCCCGCCGCTGGTGACGATCAGGTCGGCCCGGCCGAGCTGGTCCTCCAGGACGGTGCGCAGCCGCTCGGCCTCGTCCGGGACGGCGCCGACCCGGTAGGCGATGGCACCGGCCTCCTGGGCGGCCGCGGTGAGGGTGAAGCTGTTGGAGTCGGCGATCTGCCCGGGGCCGACCGGCTCGCCGGGCTGGACCAGCTCGCTGCCGGTGGACAGCACCACGACCCGGGGCCGCGGGCGGACCTTCACGGTGGGCCGGCCGATCGCGGCGAGCAGGCCGAGCTGGGCGGGACCGAGCCGGGTGCCGGCCTCCAGCACCCGGGTGCCGGCCGTGACGTCGCTGCCGCGGCGGCGGATGTGCGCGCCCTCGGCGACCGGGCGCAGGACCCGGACCTCCTCGTCCGGGACCGGCGCGGTCATCGCGGCGGCGGCCACCCCGGTGCCGGTGCCGCCGTCGGTCCATTCGACCGGGGCGACGGCCCGGGCGCCGGGCGGCAGCGGGGCGCCGGTCATGATCCGGGCGGCCTGGCCGGGGCCGACCCTGGGCAGCTCGTCGGCGCCGGCCGCGATGTCGCCGACCACCGAGAGCACCGACGGGTAGGTGTCGGTGGCGCCCTCGGTGTCGGCGGTGCGGACCGCGTAACCGTCCATCGAGCTGTTGTCGAAGGGCGGCAGGTCGCCGTCGGCGATCACGTCCTCGTCGAGCCGGCAGCCCTGGGCGTCGAGCAGCTGGAGCTCGATCGCGGGCAGCGGGCCGACCGCGGCCAGCACGTCGGCGAGGTGCTCGTCCACCGTCCAGAGGCGGGGGGCCGCCGGGGCCGGGTCCGCTCCGGCGTCGCAGCAGGCGCTGGGCGTGGTGCTGGGCTCGGTGGACCCGGTCATCGGCGGCTCGCTCTCTGTCGTGGTCGGTCCTGCGTCAGGCCTGCATCTCGGAGCCGACGAACTCCCGCAGCCAGGAGCGGAACTCCGGGCCCAGGTCCTCGCGTTCGGCGGCCAGACGGACGATAGCGCGCAGGTAGTCGGCGCGGTCGCCGGTGTCGTAGCGACGGCCCTTGAAGAGCACGCCGTGCACCTGGCCGCCGTCCGCGGCCTCGCGGTTGGTCAGCTCGCGCAGGGCGTCGGTCAGCTGGATCTCGCCGCCGCGGCCGGGCGGGGTCTCCCGCAGCACGTCGAAGACCAGCGGGTCGAGGACGTAGCGGCCGATCACGGCGTAGGCGGACGGGGCCTCGCCGGGCTCGGGCTTCTCGACCAGGTCGGTCACCTGGAAGACGTCCTCGCCGAAGCCGTTCGCCTTGACGGCGGCGCAGCCGTAGAGGTGGATCTGGGAGGGGTCGACCTCCATCAGGGCGACGACCGAGCCGCCGAGCTGCTGCTGCACCTCGATCATCCGGGAGAGCAGCGGGTCGCGCGGGTCGATCAGGTCGTCGCCGAGCAGGACGGCGAAGGGCTGGCCGGCGACGTGCTGCTCGGCGACCGAGACGGCGTGGCCGAGGCCCTTCGGGTCGCCCTGGCGGACGTAGTGCATGTTGGCCAGCTCGACGGACTCGCGGACCCGGGCCAGGCGCTGCTCGTCGCCCTTGCGGACCAGCAGCTCCTCCAGCTCGTAGGCGCGGTCGAAGTGGTCCTCCAGGGCGCGCTTGTTGCGGCCGGTGACCATCAGTATGTCGGACAGGCCCGCGGCGGAGGCCTCCTCCACGACGTACTGGATCGCCGGCTTGTCGACGACCGGGAGCATCTCCTTCGGGGTGGCCTTGGTCGCCGGGAGGAAGCGGGTGCCCAGTCCGGCCGCGGGTACCACGGCCTTGGTTACCGGAACTCGGGAGTTGGTCGTCGTCATGCGTTTACCTTACTCAGGCACGTTTTCGCCCGGCCGAGCACAGGCGGCGGCTAGGACAGCACGTCGCGGGGCCCGGCCACAGTGGCTGGCGTATGGGTCGCGACCGGCTGGGCGAGGGGGTCCCGGCCGACACAGGCCGACAGACTACCCGCCTTTCCCGAACGGTCACGTTCGGCATCCGCTCCGTGATCGGACGGGCAACCGGCCTGCTCGGAGCGGTCGGTTCGGGGGCCATCGGTTCCCGGGCGGCCGGGTTCCCCGGGCTGCCGGGACGAGAGCCGCCAGCAGTCGCCGCCGGCCGCCCGGGCCGCGGCGAGCGCCGCGTCGGCGGCGCGCAGCAGGACGGCCGCGTGGGTGCCGTCCTCGGGCAGCACGGCGATGCCGGCGGCGGCGGTCAGGCCGTTGCCGGCGGCGGGGCGGGACTCGCGCGGGCCGGAGGACCAGTCCAGCAGCAGGTGCCGGCGGACCGACCAGACCAGCCGCTCGGCGACCTGCGCGGCGCCCTCGGCCCCGGTGTCCGGCAGCACCACCAGGAACTCCTCGCCGCCGTAGCGGCCGAGGGTGTCGGCCCGGCGGATCTCCATCGCGAGCCGCTGGGCGAGGTCGCGCAGCACCGCGCCCGCCCGGCCCCGGCCGTGCTCGGCGACGACCGCGTCGAAGCCGGTGATGGCCAGCATCAGCACGGCGAGCGGGCGCGGGCCGTCGGCCTGCTCGGTGTGCTCGGCGCGGCGGGCCCGTTCGATCTCCCGGTCCAGGGTGAGCTGGAGGTGGCGGTAGTTCCACACCCCGGTGAGCGGGTCGCAGGAGGCGGTGCGCTCCAGCTCGGCGCAGCGCTCCTCCAGTTCGGCGATCCGTCCGCGCAGCCGCTGCGCCCCGGCGGCGGCCCCGGACCGCTCCCGCCGTCCGCGCAGTCCGAGGGCGGTGGCGCCGGCCAGTGCGGGGACGCTCAGTGCGGCCAGGGCCTGGACCAGCAGCGGGGTGGTCAATGGGGGGTGCCCTTTCGCGTGTCAGGCTCTGCGCGTCGACGGTGCGCAGGCCAGGAGGATCGGATGAACGAGGATCGGATGCCCAACGAGAAGAGCGGCCTGAGGACACGGCTGTTGACGGAACGGCGCGAACTGGCCGCCGAGGAGCGCGCGGCGGCCGCCGGCGCGCTGGCCGCGCACGCCGGGGAGCTGGCCGCCGCGGGCGCCACGGTGGCCGCCTACGTCTCGGTGGGCGCCGAGCCCGGGACGCGGCCGCTGCTGGACGCGCTGCGGGCGCGCGGGGTGCGGGTGCTGCTGCCGGTGCTGCTGGCGGACAACGACCTGGACTGGGCGGAGTACGCGGGGCCCGACGCACTGGCCCCGGCCGGACGCGGGCTGCTGGAGCCGGTCGGCCCGCGGCTCGGGCCGCAGGCGGTGACCGGGGCCGCGGTGGTGCTGCTGCCGGGCCTGGCGGTGGACCGCTCCGGGCTGCGGCTGGGCCGGGGCGGCGGCAGCTACGACCGGGTGCTGGCCCGGCTGGCGCGGGCGGGCGCGCGGCCGGTGCTGGCGGTGCTGCTGTACGAGCACGAGCTGCTGGAGCGGGTGCCGGCCGAGCCGCACGACCGGCCGGTGGACCTGGCGGTGCTGCCCTCGGGGGTGCGCAGGCTGGGGTGAGAACGGCGGCGGCCCCGCTCCCTCGGGGGGAGCGG
>NZ_JBSHBN010000236.1:4923-10433 GCF_053612025.1 Kitasatospora sp. NPDC054768 | reverse complement strand
GCCTCGACCTGCTTGGCGAGGCTGTGCCTACTTGTTTCCGCGCTTCGCGAGGCTGTGCCTACTTGTTTCCGCGCTTCGCGAGGCTGTGCCTACTTGTTTCCGCGCTTCGCGAGGAAGGCCTCGACCTCGGCCTTGATCTCCGGCGTGTCCAGCCCGCGCACCGTCATCGTGGTGCGGCGGCGCAGCACGTCGTCCGAGGTGTACGCCCACTCGTTGTCCGCCGCGTACGCGACCTGCGCCCAGACGTCCGGACCGTCCTCGTGGATCGGCCGGCCGAGCTCCGGGTTCTCGTCGATCATGCGGGCGATGTCGAAGGACAGCGTGCCGTAGTGGCTGGCCAGGTGCTTGGCCACCAGCGGCTCCATCCGCGAGCCCGGCTCACGGTCGATCAGCAGGCGGTGCGCCACCGCGTTCGGCGCGCCGACGCCCGGCAGCGGGACGGTCGGGGCGATCGGGGACATGTCCTCGCCGAGGCTGGTGCCGGGCACGTGGGCCAGCTTCTCCAGGACGGCGCGGCCGATGTGCCGGTAGGTGGTCCACTTGCCGCCGGAGACCGACAGCATGCCGCCGCGGCCCTCGGTGACGACGGTCTCGCGCTTGGCGGCGGCGGTGTCGCCCGGGCCGCCCGGCAGCACCCGCAGGCCGGCGAAGGAGTAGGTGATCAGGTCGCGGTCGAGGTGCTCGTCGCGGATCGCGTGCGCGGCCTCGCCCATGATCTGGTCGATGTCCGCCTCGGTGGCCCGGACGTCCTTCGGGTCGCCGGTGTACTCCTCGTCGGTGGTGCCGAGGAGGACGTGGTCCTCCCACGGGATGGCGAAGGAGACGCGGTACTTGTCGATCGGGATGGTCAGCGCGGCGCGCCACGGCGAGCGGCGCTTGACGACCACGTGGGCGCCCTTGGAGAGACGGATCGACGGCGCGGCGCCGGCGTCCTCCATCGTGCGCAGGTGGTCCACCCACGGGCCGGTGGCGTTCAGCACCAGGCGGGCGTCGATGCCGAACTCGCTGCCGTCCAGGCGGTCGCGCAGGTCGGCGCCGGTGACCCGGCCGCCGGTGAAGCGCAGGCCGGTGACCTCGGCGTGGTTGAGCACCACGGCGCCGGCGTCGACGGCGGCGCGCACGGTCATCACGGCGACGCGCGAGTCGTTCATCTGGTGGTCGCCGTAGACGGCCACCGAGCGCAGGCCCTCGGTGCGCAGCGCGGGCACCTGCTGGGCGGCGTGGGCGGCGGTGGAGACCCGGCCCATGCCGTCGCGGAAGGCGGACAGCGCGGAGTACAGGAAGACGCCGGCGCCGAGCTTGGCTGCGCCGTGCGGGCCGCCCTTGTAGACCGGCACGAAGAAGGTCAGCGGGTTGACCAGGTGCGGGGCCACGTCGGTGGAGAGCGCGCGGCGCTCCTTGTGGTTCTCCGCGACCAGCTTGACCGCGCCGGTCTGCAGGTAGCGCAGACCGCCGTGGACGAGCTTGGAGGAGGCACTGGAGGTGGCGCCGGCGAAGTCGCCGGCGTCGACCATGGCGACCTTGAGGCCGGCCTGGGACGCGGTCCAGGCGACGGCCGTGCCGAGGATGCCGCCCCCGATCACCAGCAGGTCGTAGGTGGCCTTGCCGAGCAGCTCGCGGGTCTCGGCGCGGGAGGCGGTGTGGCCGGCGGTGCGCTCGGCGCCCAGGGTCGGAATGGTTGCCATGGTGGTTGTGTACGGCGCGCGCGGGTCGGGCGGCGCCGTTACTCCTCTCGTGTGCGGTGCGGCCTCTGCGGGAGAGGCCGGTCGGCCCGGTGCGGCGGGCCGGTTGAACCCGGTGACACCCGTTGCCGGAACAGCGGGCGGCCGGTCGGGGCGCGGGGCCCCGACCGGCTTGTCGGTCAGTTGTTCTCTTCCTCCTCCACCCAGCCCATGGTGCGCTCCACGGCCTTGAGCCACTTCTTGTACTCACGCTCCCGGGTGGCCTCGTCCATGCGCGGGGTCCACTCGGCGGCGCGGTGCCAGTTGGCCCGCAGGGTGTCGAGGTCGTTCCAGAAGCCGACGGCGAGTCCGGCCGCGTAGGCGGCGCCGAGGGCGGTGGTCTCGGCCACGTACGGGCGCTCGACCGGGGCGTCCAGGACGTCGGCGATGTTCTGCATGAGCAGGTTGTTGCTGGTCATGCCGCCGTCGACCTTGAGGGCGGTGAGCTCGACCCCGGAGTCCTTCTGCATGGCGTCGACGACCTCGCGGGTCTGCCAGGCGGTGGCCTCCAGGACGGCCCGGGCCAGGTGGCCCTTGGTGACGTACCGGGTCAGACCGGCGATCACACCGCGGGCGTCGGAGCGCCAGTACGGGGCGAACAGGCCGGAGAAGGCCGGGACGAAGTAGGCGCCGCCGTTGTCCTCGACGGTGTTGGCGAGGGTCTCGATCTCGGCGGCGGTGGAGATGATGCCGAGCTGGTCGCGCAGCCACTGGACGAGCGAGCCGGTGACGGCGATCGAGCCTTCCAGGGCGTACACCGGGGCCTGGTCGCCGATCCGGTAGCCGACGGTGGTCAGCAGGCCGTGGTACGAGTTGACGATCTTCTCGCCGGTGTTCAGCAGCAGGAAGGTGCCGGTGCCGTAGGTGGACTTGGCCTCGCCCTCGTCGAAGCAGGTCTGGCCGAACAGCGCGGCCTGCTGGTCGCCGAGCGCGGAGGCGACCGGGACGCCGGCCAGGTCGCCGACGGCCTCGCCGTAGACCTCGGCGGAGGAGCGGATCTCCGGCAGGACGGCCATCGGCACGCCCATCGAGTCGGCGATCTTCTCGTCCCACGCCAGCGTGTTCAGGTTCATCAGCATGGTGCGGCTGGCGTTGGTGACGTCGGTGACGTGCTTGCCGCCGTTGACACCGCCGGTGAGGTTCCAGATGACCCAGGTGTCCATGGTGCCGAACAGGATGTCGCCGGCCTCGGCGCGCTCGCGCAGGCCCTCGACGTTGTCCAGCAGCCAGCGGATCTTCGGGCCGGCGAAGTAGCTGGCCAGCGGGAGGCCGGTCTCGCGGCGGAAGCGGTCCTGGCCGACGTTGCGGCCGAGCTCGCGGCAGAGCGCCTCGGTGCGGGTGTCCTGCCACACCAGCGCGTTGTGCACCGGCTCACCGGTGTTCTTGTCCCACAGGACGGTGGTCTCGCGCTGGTTGGTGATGCCGATCGCGCGGATGTCGTCCTTGGTCAGGCCGGCCTTCTCCAGCGCGCCGCGGACGACGGACTGCACCCGGGTCCAGATCTCGGCGGCGTCGTGCTCGACGTAGCCGGGCTGGGGGAAGATCTGCCGGTGCTCCTGCTGGTCGACGGAGACGATCCGGCCGTCGGCGCCGAAGATGATGCAGCGGCTGGAGGTGGTGCCCTGGTCGATCGCGGCGATGTAGTTACCGGTGGAGGTCATGGGGAGGGTCCTCGGCTCGGGTTCGGGGGATACGGGGTGGGTGGGCCTGACGCGCGTTGTCCGGTCAGTCCCCGTGTACGGCGGGGGCGAACCCGTCCTTTAGAACATGGCGTTGTAGACGCCACCGGCCGCGAGGCCGCCCAGGATCGGGCCGACGACCGGGATCCAGGCGTACGACCAGTCGGAGCCGCCCTTCTTCGGGATCGGCAGCAGGGCGTGCGCGATGCGCGGGCCGAGGTCACGGGCCGGGTTGATCGCGTAGCCGGTCGGGCCGCCCAGCGAGAGGCCGATGCCGACGACGGTGAAGGCGACCATCAGGGTGCCGGTGCCGGACTGGGAGAGGCCGGAGTTGGTGCCGATGGTGAGGATCGCGAAGCAGAGCACGAAGGTGCCGATGACCTCGGTGAGCACGTTCTGGATCGGGTTCCGGATCTCGGGGCCGGTCGAGAAGATGCCGAGGGTGGGCTCCTCGTTCGCGTTGAACTGGCCCAGGTAGGTGACCCAGACCAGTACGGCGCCGATGATCGCGCCGAGCAGCTGGGAGCCGAGGTAGAGCGGCACCTGGCTCCACTCGCCGCTCTTCACCGCGAGCGCGATGGTGACGGCGGGGTTCAGGTGGGCGCCGGACTTCGGAGCCGACATGTAGGCGGCGATGAGGACCGCGAATCCCCAGCCGAAGGTGATCGCCAGCCAGCCGGCGTTGACGGCCTTCGACTTCTTGAGGGTCACGGCGGCGCAGACGCCACCGCCGAGGAGTATCAGGGCGGCGGTGCCGAGGGTTTCGCCGACGAAGACGTCGCCGTTGGAGAACGCGGACACAAAGACTCCCTTGTCCATATGGCCCGGAGGGTAGGTGGGGGCAGGCGGCCGGTCGATCGCTGTGCGGATGAGCGCACTGTGGGAGCGATCTCTCCGGCCATCGTTCGACAATGTCGACCGTCATGCGGAAGCTTCCTCCCCAGGTCGCCCCCACGTCAAGGCAGGGTTACGCAGCTGTGACCCTCGCCTCGGCAGGTCCGTCGACGTTACCGAGCGGAGCGCCCCGAAACGGGACAAAACGCCAGAGGCGCGGACAGGGCTCCCGCCCGTCCGCGCCTCAGCGTGACGAATCGACGGCCCTCGGCGGGCCGTCCGTGGATGTGCTCAGAACCGCCCGGCGCCCAGGTCGCGGGAGATCGCCCGCGCCGCGCTGCGCACCGAGGCCACCAGCGAGGGCTTCACGAAGCCGTCCTCGCAGACCCGCTCGACCGCCCCGCTGATGCACACCGCGCCCACCGGGTTGCGCCGCCGGTCCTGGATCAGCGCGCCGATCGAGGCCACGCCCTCCCAGGTCTCCTCGATCGAGTCCGCCCAGCCGCGCTCCCGGATCAGCGCGCACTCGGCGTCCACGTCGGCCGCCCCGGTCAGCGTCCGCACGGTGTACGACTCGTACGGCCCGTCGCCCAGCTCCCCGCGCGCCACCGGGTCGTAGGCCACCAGCACCTTGCCCAGCGCGGTGCTGTGCAGCGGCTGCATCGAGCCCACCTCCAGCACTTGCCGGGTGTCGTCCGGCCGGAACACGTGGTGCACGATCAGCACGCCCTGCTGGTGCAGCACCCCCAGGTAGACCGTCTCCCCGGACGCCCGGGCCAGGTCGTCCGCCCACACCAGCGCCCGTGCCCGCAGCTCGTGCACGTCCAGGTAGCTCTGCCCCAGCCGCAGCAGCTCGGCGCCCAGCTGGTACTTGCCGGTCTCCGGGTCCTGCTCGACGAACCCCTCCTGCTGCAGCGTGCGGAGGATGCCGTGCGCGGTCCCCTTGGCCAGGTCCAGCGCCGTCGACACCTCGGACAGGCCCAGCCGGCGTTCACCGCCGGCCAGCAGGCGCATGATCGCGGCGGCCCGGGAAAGCGACTGGATCGGGCCGGGCATGGGTACCTCCGCGCTGAAAGGCGGTCGACAATGTCGACCACAGTGATGACGGGACGAGTCTGCCAGGCCGCCCGGACTCCGTGCACCTTCCCCCCGGGTAACCCGCCCGGGCCCTCCCGCCCGCGGCGCGGTCCGCCGGGTGCGCGGACGGCCCGGCGCCGGGCCCAAACCCCACCCCCCCCCGCACCCCCCCCCCCCCCCCCCCGGCGCCCCCCCCACC
>NZ_JBSHBN010000236.1:0-4913 GCF_053612025.1 Kitasatospora sp. NPDC054768 | reverse complement strand
GTCTAGACGACACCGCTCCACCCCCCGGAACACACTCTCCCCGCCCGCTGCGCCCGCAGCACCGTCACCTCCGCCGCCAGTGCCGCGATCCCGTCCGTCCCGACCCGGCAGCAGCCGCCCACCAGCCGCGCGCCGTCCGCGAGCCAGCCGCCCACCCGGGCCGAGCGGAAGGTCGGCTCGCCGCACCAGCCCCGGCGGGCGGCGTCCCAGCTCTCCCCGCTGTTCGGGTAGACCACCACCGGCTTCCCGGTCACCTCGGCGGCCACCGCCACCGCCCGGTCCGCGTCCTGCGGCGTGCAGCAGTTGACGCCCACCGCGACCACCTCGTCCACCTCCGCGGCCAGCGCGAAGGCCTCCGCCAGCGGCTGCCCGGCCCTGGTCCGGTCGCCCTCGACGCTGTACGACAGCCAGGCCGGCACCCCCAGTCCGCGCACCAGCCCCAGCAGCGCCCGCGCCTCGTCCGCGTCCGGCACCGTCTCCAGCGCCAGCACGTCCGGCCGGGTCGCCGCCAGCACCTCCAGCCGCGGCCGGTGGAAGTCCGCCAGCTCCGCGACGCTCAGCCCGTACCGGCCCCGGTACTCCGAACCGTCCGCCAGCACCGCCCCGTACGGACCCACCGAGGCCGCCACCCAGCGCCGCCGCCCGCCCGGCTCCGGCCGCGCCGCCTCCCGGGCCAGCTCCACGCTCCGCGCCAGCAGCCGCGCGGCCTGCGCCCGGTCGACCCCGCGGCGCGCGAAGCCCTCGAAGCTCGCCTGGTAGCTCGCGGTTATCGCGACGTCCGCGCCCGCCGCGAAGTACGCCCGGTGCGCCGCCACCACCGCCTGCGGGTCGTCCGCCAGCAGCCGCGCCGACCAGAGCTCGTCCGAGAGGTCGTGCCCGGCCGCCGCCAACTGGTTCGACATCCCGCCGTCGAGCACCAGCGGACCGGCGGCCAGCGCGGCGGCGAAGTCCGGCGGGGGAGCAGTGGGCATCTCGGTCTCCTCTGGAAGAGTTCCTGGTCACAGCCTAGGGGTGGGCGCCCCCGGGCCGGGCAGGAAAACCATTTGCCGCCGGGGAACGCACTCGCTACGTTGTGCTCAGCCCGAGAAGAACAGCACCGGCAGAACAGGCCCGGTGGCACCGGCGACCACGGAGAGGAGCCCGGCGATGGCAGCGGACGACCAACCGCCCCCCACCGGGCCCGGAGCCGAGCAGCAGTGGCTCGCCGCGTACGACCCGCGCGCCTACGCCCCGATCGCCGTCACCGTGGACGTGGTCGCCCTGACGTTGCGCCACGGCGGCCTGCACGTCCTGCTCGTCGAGCGCGGCGCCCCGCCCCACCAGGGCTGCTGGGCGCTGCCCGGTGGTTTCCTGCGGGCCGGCGAGGAGGATCTGGACGAGGCCGCCGCCCGCGAGCTCGCCGAGGAAACGGGCCTGCTGAGCGCCTCCGCGGCCGGGGCGATGCCCTGCCGCCTCCACCTGGAACAACTCGGCACCTACGGCGCCCCCGAGCGGGATCCGCGGATGCACGTCGTCTCCGTCGCCTACCTCGCCTTCGCCCCGGACCTGCCCGACCCCCGGGCCGGGACGGACGCCGCGGCCGCCGCCTGGCACCCCGTCTCCGACCTGGACCTCCGGCCCTGCGGCCGGTCCCGAGCCGCCGGTGCGCCCGTCGACACCCACGGGGGTGGTGTCGACGGGCGCCCCGGCCCCGGCCCGGTCACGCTGGCCTTCGACCACGCCCGCATCCTCTCCGACGGCCTCGACCGGGTGCGCGCCAAGCTGGAGTACAGCCCGCTGGCCACCGCCTTCCTGCCGTACGACTTCACCATCCCCGACCTCCGCGCCGTCTACGAGGCGGTCTGGGACGAGAAGCTCCACCCCGGCAACTTCCACCGCAAGGTGCTGTCCGTGCCCGGCTTCGTCGAGAGCACCGGCGCCACCACCGAGCGCGGCGGCGCCCGCGGCGGCCCCCGCGCCCGCACCTACCACGCCGGCGACGCCCGCCTGCTGCACCCCGCGCTGCTCCGCCCCACCCGCGACGACCCGGCCGGCGCCGCCGGCGCCCCCTGAGGTCCGGCGGCCCACGGCAACGCCGTCGACCAACCGGGCTACCATCCGGCCATGACCACTGACGAAGCGACGACCGCCGCCGAAGCCCACCGGCCGTTCTCGCACTGCCACTTCTGCGGCACGCCCTACCCGCCCGGCACCCGCCTCTGGCCCCGCACCTGCCCCGGCTGCGCCGAGATCAGCTACCGCAACCCGCTGCCCGTCGCGGTCACCGTCCTCCCCGTCACCCGCCCCGACACCGACCCGGCCCTGGTCGTCATCCGCCGCACCATCGAGCCCGGCTACGGCGAACTCGCCTTCCCCGGCGGCTACATGGACTACGGCGAGAGCTGGCAGCAGGCCTGCGTGCGCGAACTGCACGAGGAGACCGGCATCACCGCCGACCCGGCCGACGTCACCCTGATCCACACCGCCTCCGACCCCGCCGGCCGCTTCGTCGTGCTCTGCGGTCTGCTCCCGGCCCGCCCGCTCGCCGAGCTCCCGCCCTCGCGCCCCACCGACGAGACCGACGGCTGGCTGCTCGCCACCGCCGACACCGCGCTCGTCTGGGACTTCCACAAGGGTGTCCTGCGCCGCTGGTTCAGCGGCGAGTTCACCCCCCGCTGACCCCGGGCCCGCCCTGCGGCGCGGGCCCCCGGCCCCCACCGGCCGACCCTGGCGCGGCGGCCGATCACATGGCATGGTCTGCACCGACAGCCCAACCGGACGGGTCTGCCACGAGCCCTCCCGTCCCCACCACCGGCCGGGAGACCACCACCGTGAGCACCCCACCGCAGGACCAGCCGCTCTGGCGCCCCAACCCCGCTCGCGCCGCCGCCACCCCCCTGGTGGCCTTCCAGGCCTGGGCGGCCGAGCACCACGGCGCCCCGGCCGCCCCGCTCGCCCCGGCCGACGACGACCAGCAGGCCGCCCAGCGCTACGCCGACCTGCACGCCTGGTCCACCGAGGACCTCGACCGGTTCTGGACCGCGATCACCCAGTGGTTCGACGTCCGCTTCACCCAGGCCCCCGACGCCGTCCTCGCCGACCCCCGGATGCCCGACGCCTTCCTCGCCGACGAGACCCGCACCGGCTCCCAGTGGTTCCCCGGCGCCCGCCTGAACTACGCCGAGCACGTCCTGCGCCACTCCGAGGACCCGGCCAACGCCGACCGGCCCGCCATCCTCCACGTCGACGAGACGAGCGAGGACCCGGTCCCGACCACCTGGGCCGAACTGCGCCGCCAGGTCCTCTCCCTCGCCGCGGCCCTGCGCGCCCAGGGGATCGGTCCCCACGACCGGGTCGCCGCCTACCTGCCCAACATCCCGCAGGCCGTCGTCGCGCTCCTCGCCACCAACGCCGTCGGCGCCGTCTGGACCTCCTGCGCCCCCGACTTCGGCGCCCGCAGCGTGCTCGACCGCTTCCAGCAGCTCGAACCGGACGTCCTGATCGCCGTCGACGGCTACCACTACGGAGGCAAGGCCCACGACCGCACCGACGTCGTCGCCGAGCTGCGCCGCGAACTGCCCTCACTGCGCACCGTCGTCCACGTCCCGCTGCTCGGCGGCCCGGCCCCCGAAGGCGCCCTCGACTGGGCCGACCTGGTCTCCGACCGGGCCCCGGGAGCCGACGGCGAAGCGGAGTTCGCCCAGCTCCCGTTCGACCACCCGCTCTGGGTGCTCTACTCGTCCGGCACCACCGGCCTGCCCAAGCCGATCGTCCAGAGCCAGGGCGGCATCCTGGTCGAGCACCTCAAGCAGGTCGGCCTCCACCTCGGCCTCGGCCCGCAGGACCGCTTCTTCTGGTTCACCTCGACCGGCTGGATGATGTGGAACTTCCTGGTCGCCGGCCTCCTGGTCGGATCCACGATCGTCACCTACGACGGCAGCCCCGGCCACCCCGACGCCGGCGCCCTGTGGTCGGTCGCCGCCCGCACCGGCACCACCGTCTTCGGCACCTCCGCCGCCTACATCGGCGCCAGCCGCAAGGCCGAACTCCACCCCGGCCGCGAGCTCGACCTCTCCGCCGTCCGCTGCATCGGCACCACCGGCTCCCCGCTCCCGCCCGACGGCTTCCGCTGGATCTACGACGAGGTCAGTGAGGACGTCTGGCTCGCCTCGGTCAGCGGCGGCACCGACGTCTGCTCCTGCTTCGTCGGCGGTGTCCCGACCCTGCCGGTCCACCTCGGCGAGATCCAGGCCCCCTGCCTCGGCGCCGCCGTCGAGTCCTGGGACGTCCAGGGCCACCCGCACATCGACACCGTCGGCGAACTCGTCGTCACCAAGCCCCTCCCGTCCATGCCCACCGGCTTCTGGAACGACGACAAGGGCACCCGCTTCCACGACAGCTACTTCGACATGTACCCGGGCATCTGGCGCCACGGCGACTGGATCACCGTCACCTCCCGGGGCACCGTCGTCATCCACGGCCGCTCCGACTCCACCCTCAACCGCCAGGGCGTCCGGATGGGCTCCTCGGACATCTACGAGGTCGTCGAGCGCCTCCCCGAGATCGCCGAGTCCCTGGTCATCGGCCTGGAGGAGCCCGACGGCGGCTACTGGATGCCGCTGTTCGTCGTCCTCGCCCCCGGCGCGGAACTGAACGACGACCTGGTCGGCCGCATCCGCACCGCGCTGCGCACCGAACTCTCCCCGCGCCACGTGCCCGACGAGGTCATCGCCGTCGACGGCCTCCCGCACACCCTCACCGGCAAGCGGATCGAGGTCCCGGTCAAGCGCATCCTCTCCGGCACCCCGCTGGAGCAGGCCGTCAACCCCGGCTCCGTCGACCGCATCGAGCACCTGCGCTTCTTCGAGCAGCTCCGCCTCGACCGCCGGGCCTGACCGGCCCCGGGACGGGCGAGAGGGGCGCCCCCACCATCC
>NZ_JBSHBN010000235.1:0-10506 GCF_053612025.1 Kitasatospora sp. NPDC054768 | reverse complement strand
TGTTCGCGGTCGAGGTGGCGTCCTTCCGGCTGCTCGAATCCTGGGGCGTGGTCCCGGACGTGCTGCTCGGCCACTCGATCGGCGAGGTGGCGGCCGCCCATGTGGCGGGCGTCCTCTCGCTGCCGGACGCGTGCGCCCTGGTGGCGGCGCGCGGTCGGCTGATGGACGCGCTGCCCGAGGGCGGGGCGATGCTCGCCGTGCAGGCCGCCGAGGCCGAGGTCCGTGACGCGGTCGGCGACCGGCTGGACGTGGCGGCCGTCAACGGCCCGACCTCCGTGGTGGTTTCCGGGCCGGCGGACGTGGTCGAGGAGTTCGCCGCGCGCTGGTCGGCCGAGGGCCGCAAGATCCGCCGGCTGACGGTCTCGCACGCCTTCCACTCGGCGCTGATGGAGCCGATGCTCGACGAATTCTCGGCCGTCCTGGCGGAGTTGACCTTCGCCGAGCCGCAGGTCCCGATCGTGTCGAACCTGACCGGCGGGATCGCCGAGCCGGGCCTGCTCGCCACCCCCGAGTACTGGGTGCGACAGGTCCGGGAGGCCGTCCGTTTCGCCGACGGCGTCGACGCCCTGCACCGCGAGGGCGTGACCCGTCTCGTCGAGCTGGGCCCGGACGGTGTGCTGACCGCGCTGGCCGCCCAGAGCACCCCTGACGTGGTCGGCGTGCCGCTGCTGCGCAAGGACCGGGACGGCCGCGAGACCGTCCTGACCGCGCTGGCCGCGCTCTGGACGGCGGGCGCCACGATCGACTGGTCCGCGCTGCTGCCCGCCTCCCGGCGCGTGCCGCTGCCGACCTACGCCTTCCAGCGCGAGCGCTACTGGCCGGAGGCGGCCGAGCCGACGAGCGTCGCGGCCGACCCGGCGGAGGCCCGGTTCTGGGCGGCGGTCGAGAACGAGGACCTGGCGGGCCTCGCCTCCACCCTGGACGCCGACCGGGCGCCCGAGGGTCTGGACTCCGTCCTGCCGGTGCTCACCGCCTGGCGGCGATCGCGCCGTCAGGACGCGGTGATCGACTCCTGGCGCTACCGGGCGACCTGGAAGCCGCTCGCCGGGCTCGTCGGGACCGGCCTCTCCGGGACGTGGCTGCTGGCCGCGCCGGAGGGCTCCGAGCCCGGGGCCGCGCTGGCCGCCGCGCTGGGGGAGGCCGGCGCCGAGGTGCTCCCGTTCGCCCTCGACGCCGTCCCAGCCGGGGTGGCCGGAATCGCCGGCGTCGTGGCGCTGCTTCCTTCGGACGCCCCGGTGTCCGGTGCGGTCGCGCTGCTGCGGGCGCTGGGCGGGGCGGGCGTCGACGCCCCGCTCTGGCTGGTCACCAGCGGTGCCGTCTCGATCGGCCGCTCCGACCCGCTGCGGGATCCCGTCCAGGCCCAGCTCTGGGGCCTGGGGCGGGTCGCGGCGCTGGAACACCCGCAGCGCTGGGGCGGTCTGATCGACCTCCCGGCCGTCCTCGACCCGCAGTCGGCCGAGCGTGCCGTCGCCGTCCTCGGCGGCGGCACCGGCGAGGACCAGGTGGCCGTGCGCGGCGCCGGGGCGTACGGCTGCCGCCTGGCGCGCGCCGCCTCCGGTGCCGCGCCCGCCGCGCCGTGGACGCCGTCCGGTCCGGTCCTGATCACCGGCGGCACCGGCGCGCTGGGCGCGGAGACGGCCCGCTGGCTGGTCGGCCGGGGAGTGCCGAAGCTGGTGCTGACCAGCCGCCGGGGCGCGGACGCGCCGGGCGCCGCCGCGTTGGCCGCCGAGCTGACCGAGGCGGGCGCCGAGGTCGTGGTGGCCGCCTGCGCGACGACCGACCGGGAGGCGCTGGCCGCGCTGCTCTCCGAGCACAGGCCGACCGGCGTGGTGCACGCGGCCGGGGTGGGCCAGGGCGCCGCACCGCTGGCGGACACCGACGAGGCGGAGATCGCCCGGGTGCTCGACGGCAAGGCCGTCGGCGCCGAACTGCTCGACGAGCTGACCGCCGATCTGGACCTCGATCTGTTCGTGGCCTTCTCCTCGGTCGCGGCGACCTGGGGCAGCGGTGGTCAGGGCGTCTACGCGGCGGCCAACGCCCACCTGGACGCGCTGGTGCTGCGGCGCCGGGCGCGGGGTCTGCGGGGCACGTCGGTGGCCTGGGGGCCGTGGGCCGGCGAGGGCATGGCCGCCCAGGGCGAGGCCGCCGAGCAGCTGCGCCGCCGTGGTCTGGCGGTGATGGACCCGCGTCTCGCGGTGCTGGCGCTGGCCCGTGCGGTGGACGGGGACGAGGGCTGTGTGACGGTCGCGGACGTGGACTGGCAGCGGTTCGCGCCGGCCTTCACCGCCGTCCGCACCAGTCGGTTGCTGGCGGAGCTGCCGGAGGCCGGCCGCGGGTCGGCGCCGGTGGCGGCGGTCGAGGGGGCCTCGGCCTTCCTGGACACCCTGGCGGCGGCCGCGGCCGGGCGCCGGGAGCGGATGCTGCTGGACCTGGTCCGGTCGTCCGCGGCGGCGGCGCTGGGCCACACGTCGGTGGAGGCGGTGGACGCCGGTCAGGCGTTCCGGGACCTCGGCTTCGACTCGCTGACGGCGGTGGCCCTGCGGAACCTGCTGGTGAAGGACACCGGGCTCGCCCTTCCGGCGACGCTGGCCTTCGACTATCCGACGCCGGCGGTGCTGGCGGCCCATCTGGCCGGGGAACTGCTGGAGTCGGTACCGGTGACGGTGGCGGCCGCGGAGGAGACCGGTGCGGCGGTGGCCGTCTCGGACGACCCGGTGGTGATCGTCGGCATGAGCGCCCGCTATCCGGGCGGGGTGCGTTCGGCCGCCGGGCTGTGGGACCTGGTGGCCGCCGGGGCGGACGGCGTCACCGGCTTCCCGGTGGACCGCGCCTGGTCGGTCGAGGGCATCGCGGCCGAGGCGGCGCGCGGCGGCTTCGTGGAAGGTGTGACGGAGTTCGACGCCGGGCTGTTCGGGATCTCGCCGCGCGAGGCGCTGGCGATGGACCCGCAGCAGCGGATCCTGCTGGAGGCGTCCTGGGAGGCCTTCGAGGACGCCGGGATCGACCCGCGCTCGGTGCGCGGCGAGCAGATCGGCGTCTTCGTCGGCGCCTCCAACTCCGGCTACAACGCGGTCGGCGGCCTGGAGGAGGCGAAGAGCCACGTCCTGGCCGGCTCGGCGAACAGTGTGATCTCCGGCCGGGTGTCGTACGTCTTCGGGCTGGAGGGTCCGGCCGTCACCGTGGACACGGCCTGTTCCTCCTCGCTGGTGGCCCTGCACTGGGCGGCGCAGGCGCTGCGCGAGGGCGACTGCGAGACGGCGCTGGTCGGCGGTGTGACGGTGATGGTGTCCCCGGCCGCCTTCGCCGAGTTCGACCGCCAGGGCGGGCTGTCCTCGGACGGCCGCTGCAGGTCCTTCGCCGCGGAGGCGGACGGTACGGGCTGGGGCGAGGGCGTCGGCGTCCTGGTGGTCGAGCGCCTCTCCACCGCCCGCCGCCACGGGCACCGGGTCCTGGCCATGCTGCGCGGCAGCGCGGTCAACCAGGACGGCGCCTCCAACGGCCTGACCGCCCCGAACGGTCCGGCTCAGCAGCGGGTGATCCGCCAGGCCCTGGCGAGTGCCGGGCTGTCGGCCGCCGAGGTGGACGCCGTCGAGGCGCACGGCACGGGCACCGTGCTGGGCGACCCGATCGAGGCGCAGGCGCTGCTGGCCACCTACGGCCGGGACCGCGACGGCGAGCCGCTCTGGCTCGGCTCGATCAAGTCCAACATCGGCCACACCCAGGCCGCCGCGGGCGTCGCGGGTGTCATCAAGATGGTGCAGGCGATGCGCCACGGCCTGCTCCCGGCGACCCTGCACGCGCAGCGGCCCAGCCCGAAGGTCGACTGGTCGGCCGGCGCGGTGGAACTGCTCACCGAGGCGCGCCCCTGGCCCGAGCTGGACCGGCCGCGCCGCTCGGCGGTGTCCTCCTTCGGCATCAGCGGCACCAACGCCCACGTCATCCTGGAGAGTGTGCCGTCGGCCCCGGTGGAGGAGCCGAAGGCGGCGCCGGTGCTGCCCGTCTGGGCCGTCTCGGCGAAGACCGCCGAGGGCCTGCGGGACCAGGCGCGGCGCCTGCGGGCGTTCGCCGAGCCCGGCGCGGACGTCCGGGACGTCGCCTGGTCGCTGGCCGGCACCCGGGCGGCGCTCGACCACCGGGCCGTGATCGTCGGCGCGGACCACGCCGAACTCCTGCGCGGCCTGGCCGCGTTGGCGGACGACGCACCCGACGCGGCGGTGGTCCGCGGCGCGGTCGCCGACCGTCGGACCGCCTTCCTGTTCACCGGTCAGGGTTCGCAGTACGCCGCCATGGGGCGGGGGCTGTACGAGGCCTTCCCGGTGTTCGCGGAGGCCTTCGACGCGGTCCGCGCGGAGCTGGACCTCCGGCTCGACCGGCCGCTCACCGACGCGGTGTTCGAGGGCATCGGCATCGACCGGACGGTGTGGGCGCAGGCCGGGCTGTTCGCGGTCGAGGTCGCCTCGTACCGGCTGCTCGAATCCTGGGGCGTGACCCCCGACTTCCTGCTCGGGCATTCGATCGGCGAGATCGCCGCCGCCCACGTCGCCGGGGTCTTCCCGCTGGCGGACGCGTGCGCCCTGGTGGCGGCGCGCGGCCGGTTGATGGACGCGCTGCCCGAGGGCGGGGCGATGCTGGCGGTGCAGGCCGCCGAGGCCGAGGTCCGCGCCGCGATCGGCGACCGGCTGGACGTCGCGGCCGTCAACGGCCCGACCTCCGTGGTGGTTTCCGGGCCGGCGGACGCGGTCGAGGAGTTCGCCGCGCGCTGGTCGGCCGAGGGCCGCAAGACCCGTCGGCTGACCGTCTCGCACGCCTTCCACTCGGCCCTGATGGAGCCGATGCTCGCCGAATTCGCCGCCGTGCTCGCGGAGTTGACCTTCAACGAACCGCGGATCCCGGTCGTCTCCAACCTGACCGGCGGGATCGCCGGGCCCGGGCTGCTCACCACCCCCGAGTACTGGGTGCGGCAGGTCCGGGAGGCCGTCCGCTTCGCCGACGGCGTCGAGACCCTGCACCGCGAGGGCGTCACCCGCTTCGCCGAGCTCGGCCCCGACGGCGTGCTGAGCGGACTGGCGCAGCAGAGCGTGGCGGACGGCGTGTTCGCGCCGCTGCTGCGCCGCGGCCGGGAGGACTCCCGGACCGCGCTGCGGGCGTTGGCCCGGCTGTGGGCGGACGGCGCCGAGGCCGACTGGTCCACGGTGCTGCCCGAGGGCCGACGGGTGGAGCTGCCGACGTACGCCTTCCAGCGGCAGCGGTTCTGGCCGCAGGCCGGTGCCGCCGAGCCCGTCGGCGACGTGGTGGAGGCCAGGTTCTGGGACGCGGTGGAGCGCGAGGACTTCGGCGATCTGGCCGACCTCCTGGACACCCCGGACCCCGCCGAGCTGCTCGGCGCGGCCCTGCCGGTGCTCTCCTCGTGGCGGCAGCGGCGCAAGGTCGACTCGGTGGTGGACTCCTGGCGCTACCGGGTGATGTGGCGGCCGCTCGGCGCCCCGGCCGGCGCCCCGGTGCTGACCGGCCGGTGGCTGCTGGCCGTCCCGCGGGCGGCCGCCGAGCACCCGCTGACCGAGGCCGTGGCGGCGGCGATCCGCTCGGCGGGCGCCGAGGTGGTCCGCTTCGAGCCCGTCGGCACCGACCGGGCGGCCCTGGCCGCGCAGCTCGCCGAGGCGGGCCCGGGCACGTTCGCCGGTGTGGTGTCGCTGGCCGCGCTCGCCGGGGAACCGGACCCGGACTCGGCGGTCTCGCCGGGCCTGGAGCTGACCCTGGCCCTGTTCCAGGCGCTCGGCGACGCGGGCGTCACCGCCCCGTTCTGGGCGCTGACCGCGCACGCGGTCTCCGTCGGCCGCTCGGACCGGGCCGCCGACGCCGGACAGGCGCAGGTGTGGGGCCTCGGCCGGGTCGCGGCGCTGGAGTCCCCGGACCGCTGGGGCGGTCTGATCGACCTGCCGTCCACGCCGGACGCCCGGGCCGGCACCCGGCTGGCCGCCGTGCTCGCCGGTGGCGGCGAGGACCAGGTGGCCGTGCGCGGCTCCGGCACGTACGGCCGCCGACTGGTCCGGGCGACGGCCGGCGCGGGCGCGCCGTCCTGGTCGCCGACCGCCGGGGGGACCGTCCTGGTCACCGGCGGGACCGGCGCGCTGGGCGCCGAGGTCGCCCGCTGGCTCGCCGACCACGGCGTCGCCCGGGTGGTGCTGACCGGCCGTCGCGGGGCGGCCGCGCCGGGCACGGCGGACCTGGTCGCGGAGCTCGCGGCGCGCGGCACCGAGGCCGTGGTCGCCGCCTGCGACGTGACCGACCGGACCGCACTGGCCGCGGTGCTCGCCGCGGTGCCGGCGGACCGCCCGCTGATCGGCGTGGTGCACGCCGCCGGCGTGCTGGACGACGGGGCGCTGGACGCGCTCACGCCGGAGCGCCTGAGGACGGTGCTGGCCGCGAAGGCGGCCGGCCTGGTCGTCCTGGACGAGCTGACGCGGGGCCACGAGCCGGAGTTCTTCGTCGCCTTCTCCTCGCTGGCGGGCGCCGTCGGCAGCGCCGGCCAGGGCAACTACGCCGCCGCCAACGCCTTCGTGGACGCCTGGATGGAGGGGCGGCGCGAGCGCGGCCTGCCGGGCGTCTCGGTCGCGTGGGGCCCGTGGGCGAACGAGGGCATGGCGGCCGACCCGGCCCTGGTGCAGCGGCTGCGGCGCGGCGGCCTGCCGCCGATGGACCCGGCGCTCGCCGTCACGGCACTCGCCCGGGCGATCGGCCACGACGGGGCCGCCCTGGTGGTCGCCGACGTCGACTGGTCGCTGTTCGCGGCCGGTGCGGGCGGGCTGCGGCCCGGCGCCCTGCTGGCCGACCTGCCGGAGGCCGCCTCGGCCACGGCCGGCACCCGCGGCGCCGGACCGGCCGAGGAGTTCCGGGCCGAGCTGGCGGCGGCACCCGGGAGCAGGCGCTCCGGGCTGCTGCTGGACGCCGTGCGGTCCTGGACCGCGGCGGTGCTCGGCCACGGCTCGCCGGACGCGGTCGGCGCCGAGCAGGCGTTCCGCGACCTCGGGTTCGACTCGGTGACGGCGGTGGAGTTCCGCAACCTGGCGAGCGCCCGGACGGGGCTGGCGCTGCCGGCCACCCTGGTCTTCGACCGTCCGACCCCGGCCGCACTGGCGCGCCATCTCGGCGAGCAGCTGTTCGGCGCGGCCGAACCGGCCGTGGCCGCCGAGGTCGCGGACCGCACCCGGGCCGAGGACGAGCCGATCGTGATCGTCGGCATGGCCTGCCGCTTCCCGGGCGGCGCCGGCTCCCCGGACGCGCTCTGGGAGCTGCTGTCCGACGGCGTCGACGCGATGACCGGCATCCCGACCGACCGCGGCTGGGAGGCCGGCTGGACGGGCGTGGACGCGGCCGCCCGGGGCGGATTCCTGGAGGGCGTGGCCGAGTTCGACGCGGGCCTGTTCGGGATCTCGCCGCGCGAGGCGCTGGCGATGGACCCGCAGCAGCGGCTGCTGCTGGAGGCCTCCTGGGAGGCCTTCGAGTCCGCCGGAGTGGACCCGAGGGCGATGCGCGGCCGGCCGGTCGGCGTCTTCGCCGGCACCAACGGCCAGGACTACCCGCTGGTGCTCGCCGCCTCGGAGGAGGACGTGGACGGCCACGTGGCCACCGGCAACGCCGCCTCCGTGCTCTCCGGCCGGATCTCGTACGCGTTCGGGCTGGAGGGCCCGGCGATGACCGTGGACACCGCCTGCTCCTCCTCGCTGGTCGCCCTGCACCTCGCGGCCCAGGCGCTGCGCCGCGGCGAGTGCGAACTGGCCTTCGCGGGCGGCGTCTCGGTGATGTCGACCCCGGTGGTGTTCGCGGAGTTCGACCGCCAGGGCGGCCTCGCGGCGGACGGCCGCTGCAAGGCCTTCTCGGCGGAGGCGGACGGTACGGGCTGGGGCGAGGGCGTGGGCGTGCTGCTGCTGGAGCGGCTGTCCGACGCGCGGCGCAACGGCCACCGGGTGCTCGCGGTGGTGCGGGGCAGCGCGGTCAACCAGGACGGCGCGTCCAACGGCCTCACCGCCCCCAACGGCCCGTCGCAGGAGCGGGTGATCCGCCAGGCGCTGGCGGACGCCGGGCTGTCGGCCGCCGAGGTGGACGTGGTCGAGGCGCATGGCACCGGTACCCGGCTGGGCGACCCGATCGAGGCCCAGGCGCTGCTGGCCACCTACGGCCGGGAGCGCACCGCGGAGCCCCTGCTGCTGGGCTCGGTGAAGTCCAACCTCGGGCACACCCAGGCCGCCGCCGGCGTCGCCGGGGTGATCAAGATGGTGCTGGCCCTGCGGCACGGCATCGTGCCGCCGACCCTGCACGTCGGCGAGCCGACCCCGCAGGTGGACTGGTCGGCGGGCGCGGTGGAGCTGGTGACGGAGCGCCGGGCGTGGCCCGCCGTGGACCGGCCGGCCCGCGCCGGTGTGTCCTCCTTCGGGATCAGCGGCACCAACGCCCACGTCATCCTGGAGGCAGCCGTCGAGCCGGACCCGGTGGAGGCCGCTTCCGCCGTCGAGTCGGACGCGCTGCCCTGGCTGCTGTCCGGGCGCTCGGCCGCGGCGCTCGCCGCCCAGGCCGGGCGACTGCGCTCCTTCGCGGAGCGGCGGGCCGAGCTGCGGCCGCAGGACGTGGCCCGGTCGCTGCTCTCCCGTGCCGGGCTGGAACACCGAGCGGTGGTGCTCGGCGCCGACCGGGACGCCCCGCTGGCGGCCCTGGCCGCGGGCCGACCGTCCGGCACTCTGGTGTCGGGCGTCGTGGCCGAGGGGCGGACGGCGTTCCTGTTCACCGGTCAGGGTGCGCAGCGGGTCGGGATGGGCCGGGAGTTGTACGAGGCGTTCCCCGCCTTCGCGGAGGCCTTCGACGCGGTCTGCGGGGAGCTGGACCTGCTGCTGGACCGGCCGGTCGGGGACGTGGTGTTCGAGGGCGTCGAGGATCTGGACCGGACGGTGTGGGCGCAGGCCGGGCTGTTCGCGGTCGAGGTGGCGTCGTTCCGGCTGCTCGAATCCTGGGGTGTGACGCCCGACTTCCTGCTCGGGCACTCGATCGGCGAGATCGCCGCGGCGCACTGCGCCGGCGTGTTCCCGCTGGCGGACGCCTGTGCGCTGGTGGCGGCGCGCGGCCGACTGATGGACGCGCTGCCGAGCGGCGGGGCGATGCTGGCGGTCGAGGCCGCCGAGGCCGAGGTCCGCGAGGCGATCGGCGGCCGCCTGGACGTCGCGGCCGTCAACGGCCCGACCTCCGTGGTGGTCTCCGGTTCGGTCGAGGCGGTGGAGGAGTTCGCCGCCCGGTGGCAGGCCGAGGGCCGCCGGATCCGCCGGCTGACCGTCTCGCACGCCTTCCACTCGGCCCTGATGGAGCCGATGCTCGCCGAATTCGCCGCCGTGCTCGGCGGGTTGACCTTCGCCGAGCCGAGCATCCCGGTCGTCTCCGACCTGACCGGGACGCTCGCCGAACCCGGGCTGCTCTCCGCACCGGACTACTGGGTCCGCCAGGTCCGCGAGGCCGTCCGCTTCGCCGAGGGCGTCACCCGCCTGGCGGAGCAGGGCGTCACCCGGTACCTGGAGCTCGGCCCCGACGGCGTGCTCTGCGGGCTGGCACAGCAGTCGGTCGCGGCGGGCACCTTCGCTCCGCTGCTGCGCAAGGGCCGCGAGGAGCGGGACACCGGCCTGGAGGCGCTCGCCCGGCTCTGGACGGCGGGCGCCGAGGTCGACTGGTCGGCCGTGCTGCCGGAGGGCCGCCGGGTGGACCTGCCGACGTACGCCTTCCAGCGGGACCGGTACTGGCCGCGGTTGCCGCTCGCGGCGGCCGGCCGGTCCGACGGTGCCGCCGCGGTCCTGGACGACTGCCTCTACCGGATCGACTGGAAGCCGGTCGAGGTCCCGCCGGCGCGGCTCGACGGCGGCTGGCTGCTGGTCACCGACACCGAGGACGACGGCGTGTTCGCGGACACCCTGCTCACGCGACTGCCCGCCGACACCGCCCCGGTCCGACTCGCCGTCGGCGACCTCGACCGGGAGCAACTGGCGGAGCGGCTGCGCGCGCTGGCCGAGAAGGCCCGCGGGATCGCCTACCTGCCCACCGGGCTGGACCGCGGTCTCGTGCTGCTGCACGCCCTCGGCGACGCGGAGCTGGAGGCGCCGCTGTGGATGGTCACCCGGGGCGCGGTGGCCGTGGACGCGGCGGACCGGGTCACCCGCCCCGAGCAGGCGCAGCTGTGGGGCTTCGGCCAGGCCGCGGCGCTGGAGCACCCGCGGAGCTGGGGCGGGCTGGTCGACCTGCCCGCCGAGCCGGACGCCGGCACCCTCGCGGCGCTCGCGGCGGTGCTCGACGGGGCCACCGGGGAGGACCAGCTCGCCCTGCGAGGTGAGCGGGTGCTCGCCCGCCGCCTGGTCCGCACCGACGCGGGAGCGGCCCCGGCGGAGCCCTGGCGGCCGTCGCGGCCCGGCACGGTGCTGGTCACCGGCGGTACCGGCGCGCTGGGCGCGGTCGTCGCCCGCTGGCTGGTCGGCCGGG
>NZ_JBSHBN010000234.1:0-10580 GCF_053612025.1 Kitasatospora sp. NPDC054768 | reverse complement strand
CCGATGGCCAGCTTCTGAGCAGTTCCGGTCGGCATGGTGGCCTGGACCTGAACGCCCGACGGCGCGGGTGCTGCTCGGCGTGGCCGTCCCCCCAGACGGCTTGCCGTTCTTCGTCGCAGCGGTGTTGCCGTGGTGGCCGTCGCCGCCCTGACCGATGGTGCCAGCGGTGACGTCCTTGCCCGGCACCGGGGTTCCGCTACCCGGGACCAGGGACGGAGCGGGCTTGCGCGTGGTGTCGCTCGGGCCCACCGGGACGGGGGTCGCGACGCCCTGCGGCACGACCTTCTTGTCCGCCGGCACCGGGGCCGGGACGGACTTGGCCGCGACGCTCGGGGCGACGGCGGCCGGGGCGGCCGGCGCGGACGGCAGCTGCAGGGTGACGCTGCTCTGCAGCGCGCCCGGGGACACCCAACCCGAGAGCGTACCGGCGTAGGACGAACCGAACCCGCCCGTTCCGATGGCCAGCTTCTGAGCAGTTCCGGTCGGCATGGTGGCCTGGACCTGAACGCCCGACGGCGCGTTCACGGTGATGGTGTTGCCGACCCGGTAGGCGGTGACCTGACCGGCGGCGAGCGCGTTGTTCCAGGCCGCGCGGCGCTGGAACTCCTGGCCGATCTCGCGCTGGCTCAGGTTCACGATCGGGGCGCTGTCCGCGTGCAGCGAGCGGTAGGTGCCGAGGATCTTCTCCAGCACCGGGTACAGGATGCGGTCCTCGGACAGGTTCGACTGGTGCACGAAGTGCGGCCGCGGGTCGTTGTTCAGCACGTGGCCGAGGTCGATCCGGGCCTCCAGCGGCACGATGTACGACTGGTAGCCGGTGTTGACGTCGAGCGGCTGCGGCAGGCAGGTCGAGTTGGCGTTGTTCTCGCAGACGCCGCTGCCGCCGTTGGCCTTGCTGGTGTAGATCCAGTTGTACTCGTCGGTCTCCTCCTTCGCCGTGGCGGCGTTGTAGAAGACGTTCATCGGGTACCGCGGCACGGTCAGCACGGACGAGCCGACGGCCCGCTGGCCGGTCTCGCGGGAGGCGTCGCTGGCGGTGAACTTGATGCCGTTGGCGGCCAGCGCCGGGGCCAGGTACGGGTTGTCGCTGGTCTCCTGCGGGGCGGTCAGCAGCCCGGAGTGCTCACCGGTGACCAGGGTCTGCGCGTCGAACTGGAGGCCGCGCGCGGTGGCCCAGTCGGCGTTGTTCTTGATCTGGGTGGAGATGGTGTTCTGGTCGACCCAGACGGTGCCGCCCGCGCTGTTCTTGGAGCAGACCCACGGCACCACGGTGACGTTCTGGACGCAGCCCAGGTACGGGTGGGTGTAGGTGTGGTTGACCCACCGGTAGCTGCTCTGGTCGGCGATCATCCGGTCCGCCGTGGGGTCGGCGGTGGTCTCGTGGTCGGCCTTCCAGTCCTCGCTGCCGCCACCGTTGAACACCATGTCCAGGGTGAAGTTGTTGGCGGCCTGCCACTGCTTGAGGTGGTCGGCGTCGTCGACGGTCATCCGGATCGGGCTGGCGGTGTCCGGGGTGCCGGGCGGGCAGGTGACGTCGCCGGGGGTGCACTTGAGCGTGGTGTCCCAGCGGTCGTCGGCCAGGAAGACGTCGTCCACGTGGGTGGCGAAGTAGTTGCGGTCGTAGCCGAGGTGGACGCCCTGGGTGAGCCAGTCGACCATGCCGCGCGCCAGCAGCCGGTACTGCTGCTGGTACTGGTTGTAGACGAACGTGACGACCAGTTCCTTGCGGCCGTCGTGGGTGTACTCGCCGACCAGCGAACCGCGGGCGGTCGCATTGGGTATCGGCGCGTCGACCAGCGGGACGAACGAGGCGCCGGCAGGCAGGCCGGCGAGCGGGGTCGCCAGGTAGCCGTAGCTCTCGCTGACGTTCGTGTCGTTGTCCTCGAACGGGACGCTGCCCTTGAGGTACCCGAACGGGCCCGAAGTGCCGGCCGCGGTGGTGGCGCCCTGGAATCCGTCGAGAGTGCCCACGAATCCGGGATTCTGAGCGTAGTTCAGACCCACTGCGGGGTTGGCCCACGTGTACGCGTCGATCTGACGGACGTTGAATGCGGCTTCGTAGCTCGCGATCGCCGTCATCTCGGCGGCACTGTTGGGGAAGGGGTTTTCGTTGGGCAGCACGATGCCCTGGAACTTCCCCCGGGGCAGGCCGTTCACCGTGTCGCTCAGGAAAGCGGAGTTGATCACGGGACGGTTGGGGTCATTGAGGCTGACGACCTTGTAGGGCGTGCCCTGGCTCTTCAGCTCGGCGGTGATGGCGGCGACGGACGGGCCGCCGTCGTCGACGACCAGGACGGTGAGGTCGATCCTGGGCGGCATGGTGTCGCCGTGGGCCAGGGTGGACTGCAAGCCGCTGGCCAGCAGGACTGCCGCCGCGCACGCGGCGACTCTTCGGGTCGCTCGACCCATGGTGATCCTCCCCTTGGGGCCGGCGCGGCGCTCCTCGGCGCTCGCCTGCCCGTGTAGCTGTTCGCGGGCAGCAGGCTGCCCGGGCCCATCCTGGTCGAGGGACGGCGGTGCGAGGGACCAATTGGGCGAGAGTGCAGCGAACCTGTTACCAACGTTCATGGCGAAGCCATGAAGGCGCTGATTGTGACCGGAACCGTACCGGCGGCGCAAATAGTGAATTGAAAATGAAAAACCGGAAGCTGAGTGCTACACGTGGTTACCGAGGGTGTGCCCGGTGGGGTGGGCGGGGCACCTACACTGTCGTCGTCGCGCATGACACTCTTGCACATCCCACCGCCCCGTTGGGCAGGTTCATGCAATATCGGGCACCGCTGTGCCATGTGACAGTCCGAATATGCAATGGAGGCGCTCACGTGGTCGATCAGCATACCGAGCCGGAGGGATTCCTGAGCGTACGGAATGCGTCACCGAAGCCCGCCGGAACGCCGCTGGTCGGACGCAGTCTCGGTTTGCGCGGTGCGTTGAATGCCCGGGATCTGGGCGGGTACCGCGCGGCCGACGGGCGGATTCTGCGGCGCGGGGTGGCGCTGCGCAGCGATGGCCTGAACCGTGTCACCGCCGAGGACCTCGGCCCGCTCGGCGCGCTCGGCCTGCGCGGCGTGGTGGACCTGCGGAGCATGGACGAGGTCCGCGGCGCCGGACTGGACCGCCTGCCAGGCGGTGTGACGTTGCATCATCTACCACTGTTGGCAACGGACTTCGACATCTCGCTGCTGGTCCGCGACGCGCTGGCCGACCAAAGTCCGCAGCGCCAGCGGGCGTTGCTCGGCGACGGCCGGGCGACCGCCCTGATGACCGGTCTCTACCGATGGTTCGTCACGGATCCGGTGGCGCGCGAGCGCTTCGCGGCCCTGCTGCGCCTGCTGGCGGCCCCGCAGGGCCCGCCACTGCTGTTCCACTGCTCGGCGGGCAAGGACCGCACCGGCTGGGCCGCCGCGCTCCTGCTGACGGCCCTCGGGGTGGACCGGGGGACCGTCCTGGCCGACTACCTGCTCACCAACGAGCGCTCGGCTCCGGTCGTGCGCGGGGTGCTGGGCGACTTCGCCGCCCGTGGCCTGATGCGCGAGCCCGAGCTGCTCCTGCCGGTCTTCCGGGCCGACGGCGGCTACCTGGACGCGGCCTTCGCGGAGGTCGAGGCCGGCTGGGGCGGTTTCGACGCTTTCTGGCGGGACGGGCTCGGGCTGGACGACGAGGTGCTGGCCGGGCTGCGCGCCAACCTGCTGCTGGACGAGCCGGGGGCCGGGCGGGGCCCGGCCACCGGTGGCGGGCTCAGCCCTCGTTGATCAGTCCCTCGCGCAGCTGGGTGAGCGTCCGGGTGAGCAGCCGGGAGACGTGCATCTGGGAGATCCCGATCTCCTCGCCGATCTGCGACTGGGTCAGGTTCCCGAAGAACCGCAGCATGATGATCCGGCGCTCGCGCGGCGGCAGCTTGGCCAGCAGCGGCTTGAGCGACTCCCGGTACTCGACGCCCTCCAGCGCGAGGTCCTCGTAGCCGAGCCGGTCGGCCAGCGGCCCGTCGCTGTCCTCCTCGCCGGTGCTGGAGTCGAGCGAGCTGGCGGTGTACGCGTTGCCGACCGCGAGGCCCTCGACCACGTCCTCCTCGCTGACCCCCAGGCAGGCCGCCAGCTCGGCGACGGTGGGGGAGCGGTCCAGCCGCTGGGAGAGCTCGTCACCGGCCTTGGTGAGCGCCAGCCGCAGCTCCTGGAGCCGCCGCGGCACCCGGACCGACCAGCTGGTGTCCCGGAAGAAGCGCTTGATCTCGCCCACCACGGTGGGCATCGCGAAGGTGGGGAACTCCACCCCGCGCTCCGGGTCGAAGCGGTCGATCGCCTTGATCAGGCCGATGGTGCCGACCTGGACGATGTCCTCCATCGGCTCGTTGCGGCTGCGGAAGCGCGCCGAGGCGTACCGGACCAGCGGCAGGTTGAGCTCGATCAGGGTGTCGCGGACGTAGGTGTGCTCGGCGCTGCCCGGGTCCAGCGCGGCCAGCCGCAGGAACAGTGAGCGGGAGAGCGTCCGGGTGTCCAGTGCGGCGCCGGGCGGCGTCTGCGTTCCCGCGGCGGGGCCGGGTGGCCGGACCGTCTCGACCCGCTGCAGCGGGACCAGGTCCTCGGCGACGGCCGTGCCGGTGGCCCGGCCGGCGTGGATCTCCGCAGTGCCCAGCTCTCCGGACATGCACCCACCCCCTTGTGACTGTCGGTTGAACGGGGGCCGTCGCGCGGTGGTTCCCGGCGAGGGCCTTCCCCCTCCATACCGGAACACGGTCCACGGCAAACCCGAACGTCGCAAGATGTCACGCCGGGGTAACTGGCTGCAATCTCACTCTTCCCAGGAGTTGCCGGTCCGAAGCCTGGTCAGGATCCGTGAGAGCAACCGGGACACGTGCATCTGGGACATCCCCAGCTCGGTGCTGATCTGGGACTGGGTCAGGTTGGCGAAGAACCGCAGCATCACGATCCGGCGCTCCCGCTCGGGGAGCTGGACCAGCAGGTGGCGGACCATGTCCCGGTGCTCGACCTCGGCCAGCGCGGAGTCCTCGTAGCCGAGCCGGTCGAGCAGGGCGAGCCCGCCCTCGTGCTCCTGCGCGGCCTCCAGGGAGGCCGCGTTGTAGGCCCGCCCGGCGTCCAGGCAGGCCCGCACGTCCTCCTCGGGGATCCGCAGGCTGGCGGCGATCTCGGGCACCTTGGGCACCCGCCCGTGCAGCACCGTCAGCTCCTCCATCGCACCGCTGACCTGGACCCACAGCTCCTGGAGCCGGCGCGGGACGTGCATGGTGCGGACGTTGTCCCGGAAGTAGCGCTTGATCTCGCCCAGGATGGTCGGCAGCGCGTAGGTGGGGAACTGGACGCCGCGGCCCGGGTCGAACCGGTCGATCGCGTTGATCAGGCCGATGGTGCCGACCTGGACGACGTCCTCCATCGGCTCGCTGCGGCTGCGGAAGCGGGTGGCCGCGTAGCGGACCAGCGGGATGTTCACCTCGATCAGGGCGGCCCGCACCCGCTCCCGCTCGGGGGCGTCCGGGGGCAGCTCGGCGAGCCGCTCGAACAGCACCCGGGTCAGCGTCCGGACGTCCACGGCGGGGCGGCCGCCGGGGCCGCGCAGCCGGTCCGGGCGGAGCTCGCCGGCCGGGCTGGTGATCGCAGCCAGCACTTCGTCCACGGACACCTCACCCCTCCCAAAGTCGTCAACGGCGGGCCCTGCGGATCGGGTGTCGCGGCTGGCTCGGTACCTCGCCATGTCCGGCAAAACCGGTCATAGCATCACAAGGTGGGCGCACATCGGGCAAGCACCCGACGGAGGTGTGTTGGTGGGGTGTTCAACCTTTCCCGGGCCGGCCGGCGAAGTGCCGCACGGATCGTTCCGGGACGGAGCAGGGCGCCCCGCCCGGAGGCCGGGCGGGGCGCGGCGGTCCGTCCGGGGGACGCGTCCGGGGCGGGTTCCGGACGGGCGGGGTCGGACGGACGGGTGCCGGACGGGTGCTCAGACCTCGATGTCGGCGATCACCCAGGTGGCGAACTCGCGCCAGAGGCCGGCCGCGGCCTGGTGGTCCGGGTGGGTCAGGTAGGCCTGGAGGGCGTCGCGGTCCTCGACCAGGCTGTTGATCGCGTAGTCGTACGCGATGTCGCGCTCGGTGGTGTTCCAGCCGCACTCCCACTCGCGCAGCTCGGGGATCACCGCGCCGAGCGCGTCGAAGGCCTTGGCGCCGGCGAGCACGCGCTCTTCGTCCTTGCTGACGCCTTCGTTGAGCTTGAACAGGACCAGGTGGCGGATCACGATTGCCGCTCCTCGCGGACGGGGACAGAGGGTCCCGCTCACCGTAGCCGGTGCGCCGGGGCCGGTCGCGGGCCGTCCGTCACTTGATCAGACCGGTCATGAAGGTGCCGACCGCCTTGGCGGCGTTCGAGATCCCCTCGAACCCGAGCTGCACCAGCTCCGCGGACCGGGAGGGCGAGGTGATGATCGAGTAGAGCACGAAGATGAGCAGGAGGGCCATGCCGATCCTCTTCGCCTGCGCCATCGGGTGACCTGCCTCCCAGCCGTGGGCCGCCGTCATCCGGTCCCCGAGCGGCCTGCAGGGGGCAGCTTATCCACCCGGACGGGCTATCAAGTGTGCGACGCGTTCGGCCGGCGGGACGAAGGTCCCCGCGAGTGGGGCCTTTCTCCGGATGCCCCGTCGCGGGCCGGGCGGCAGGATGGAGGACGTACCGAGGATCTGGCAGGAATCCCCGGTGCGTGGATCCGGAGCTCCCCGCTGTGGGACCGGTCGCCGCGGCTTCCCCCGACGCGGCGCCGGTTGTGGGACTCCGCCGGGGGAGCGGTCAGTCCCCCCGAGCCGCTCCCCCTCCAGGCTCCGTACGGACCGGGCACCGGTGGTCATCGGCCCGGGGTACGGAGCCGTTTTTCGTGCCCGGACACCGGCCGGACAAACGCCGAGGGCCCGTCCGGATCGGACGGGCCCTCGGGCTTTCGAGCGGTAGCGGTGGGATTCGAACCCACGGTGGAGTTGCCCCCACACACGCTTTCGAGGCGTGCTCCTTTGGCCGCTCGGACACGCTACCGAGAGGAACTCTACCGGAGGGGTGGCGCAGTCACGAAATCCGTATCGCCACGGTGGTCGGCGGGCTCTCGGCGGCGGGCTCTCAGCGGTGGGTGTCGAAGAAGGCGCGCAGCTGTTCGCCGCACTCGTCGGCGAGGACGCCCCGGATCACCTCGGGGCGGTGGTTGAGCCGGCGGTCGCGCATCACGTCGAAGAGCGAGCCGGCCGCGCCGGCCTTCTCGTCGAGGGCGCCGTAGACCACCCGGTCGATCCGGGACAGCACGATGGCGCCCGCGCACATGGTGCACGGCTCCAGGGTGACGACCAGTGTGCAGCCGCTCAGCCGCCATTCCCCGGTCTTCTCGGCCGCCTGCCGGATCGCGACCACCTCGGCGTGCGCGGTCGGGTCGCCGACCGCCTCGCGCTCGTTGTGGCCGCGTCCGATCACCTCGCCGTCCGGGTCCAGGACGAGCGCCCCGACCGGCACGTCCCCGGTGGCCGGCGCCAGCGCGGCCTCGGCCATGGCCAGGCGCATCGGCGCCGCCCAGCGGTCGCGGACCGGGTCGGGGCGGACGGGGGCGGGCAACGGGGGGACGCGCGGAACGGTCAGCGGGGTGGATGCGGGCTGCATGGCATCCAGTGTCGGGTATCCGGCGGCGGACACCGGTACGACCGACCCCTCTACCGGACGGCCTCCAGGACCTCGCCGCAGCCCAGGGCCTCGGCGATCTCCTCCAGGGCGTCGCCCGGCACCGCGCCCTCGCCGCTGAGCGCGAGCAGGTCCTCGGAGGCGAGGCCGAACTCGGTGAGCAGGTGGGCGTCGCCCAGCGGGCCGACCGGGACGCCGCCGCGGGCGTCGGCGTCCTCCTCGTCCTGCTCCCCGGCCTCCTCGGTCTCGTCCAGCAGGTGGTCCAGGTCGCCGAACTCGCTCTCGCCGGCCTGGTCGACCAACTCGTCGGTGAGGACGGACCCGTAGGAGCTGCGGGCGGCCGCGGCGCCGTCCGACACGAAGATCCGCGGGTCCTCCTCGCCGTCCACGCGGACGACGGCGAACCAGGCGTCCTCCTGTTCGATGAAGATCAGGACGCTGTCGTCGTCCTGGGCGGAGTCGCGGGCCAGGTCGGCCAGATCGGCCAGGGTTTCGACGTCGTCGAGCTCCGTCTCGCTCACATCCCACCCGTCCTCAGTGCGAGCAAGCACTGCAGCGAAGTACGCCACCAGGGACACTCCCAAGATCATCGGTCTCGGCTGCCGGCGCGCACGGGCGACGCGAAAATCTGGCCGCCCCCGCACCAGGGGCGGTCCGCTTGTTCGGACCGTCCCATCGGAATCGTGACAGAAAGCCCGCCCTCGCGGGGGGTGTTCGGCAGCGCGTCTTCGCAGGTCGTGTCGGAAGGGCCGGGTGGCGGACGGCGAAGTCGGGCGTGGCGGTCCGAAGCCGGTCGAAATTTGCTCCGAACGCCCGCCGGGGGCCGCCTCGGGCCGTTTCCGGGTCCGCGCCCGGGGTCCGCGCCCGGGGTCCGCCCCCGGGCGCGCGGCGCGGCGGCGCGGGGCCGTCCGGGCCTTGTCAGATCCGGAAGGTTCGCATCCGCATGGCCTCGCGCATCCGCCGCTCCTTGGTCCGCCGGGGCTGGACCCGCTCCCGCAGCTCGCGCGCCTCGGTGAGTTCGCGCAGGAAGACGGCCCGCCGCCTGCGGCGCTCCGCCTCGGTCTCGGGGTGGTCGTACGGCGGGCCCGGGCTCCGGCCCGACCCGTCGACGGGCTCGTCCATCGAGCCGTCCCCGGCGTTCGGGTTGCTCGTCATAAGACGTGACATTCCCAGAACGGCCCGGTTGATACCACAGGAGGCACTTCCGTCCGGACATTCGCGACAGGTCACGGCGTGTCACGGGCGCGTCACCCGGACCGCCGCCCGGCTGGGGCACGGCGGGTCGTACACCCGTCCAGACCCGGGCTAACCTCGACACATGCGTCTCCACGTCGTCGACCACCCCCTGGTCGCCCACAAGCTCTCCACCCTGCGCGACGAGCGCACCGACTCGCCGACCTTCCGTCGCCTGACCGACGAGCTGGTGACCCTCCTCGCCTACGAGGCCACCCGCGACGTCCGCACCGACGAGGTGGAGATCACCACGCCCGTCGCGGTCACGCTGGGTACCCGGCTCAGCTACCCGCGCCCGCTGGTGGTCCCGATCCTGCGGGCCGGCCTCGGCATGCTGGACGGGATGACCCGCCTGCTGCCGACCGCCGAGGTGGGCTTCCTCGGCATGGTCCGCAACGAGGAGACCCTGGAGGCCTCCACCTACGCCACCCGGATGCCGGACGACCTCTCCGGCCGCCAGGTCTACGTGCTCGACCCGATGCTGGCCACCGGCGGCACCCTGGTCGCCGCGATCAGGATGCTGATCGAGCGCGGTGCCACCGACGTCACCGCTGTGGTGCTGCTGGCCGCGCCCGAGGGCGTCGAGGTGATGGAGCGGGAGCTGGCAGGTCTGCCGGTCACCGTGGTCACCGCCGCCGTTGACGAGCGGCTCAACGAGAACGGCTACATCGTCCCCGGCCTGGGCGACGCGGGCGACCGGCTGTACGGCACGGCCGGCTGAGCCCCCCACCCGAACCACCCGAACCACCCGAACCGCCGAACACCGAGAGCCCCCGGCACTGCGTCTGCCGGGGGCTCTCGGTGTTCGGCTCCGGTGTCCGGTGGCGGTTCAGCAGCTGCCGGTGGCGGTCGGGGTGGGGGAGGGCTTGGTGGCCAGGGCGAGGGCGGCGGCCGCCTGGGTCTCGTCCAGCAGGGCGTTGTAGCTGTCGCCGATCACGAAGTCCACGGTGGTGTCGGTGCGGGCGTCGGCGGTGACGGCGGCACCGGCGATCTGCGAGCCGACCAGGGTGCCCGCGCCGGCACCGGCCGGACCGGCGATCACCTGGGCGGTGCCGGGCACCTTCTTGTCCAGCTCGGCCGGGGCGTTGCCGACCTTGCCGATGACGAAGCCGCGCTTCTTGAGCTCCTCGGCCGTCCGGCCGGCCAGACCGGCCTTGGTGGTGGCGTTGTAGACGTTCACGGTGACCGCGGTGGCCTGCGGGACGGCGTGCGGGTCGCCCTGCGCGGCGGCGGGCGCGTCGGCGGCGCCCGGGGTGGCGCCCGGCGTGGGGGCTGCCAGCGCCTTGCCGGACGGGGTCGCGCAGGCCTGTGCCGAGGCGTTCTTGTTCCTGCCGGTGAAGATGTCGTACAGCTGCACGCCGCCGAGCGCGATCAGGGCCAGGGCGAGCAGGCCGACGAGCGCGGCGATCACCTTGCGGCTCTTCTTCGGAGGCCGGCCCAACCGCGGGTAGGTGTTGCCGGTGACGCGGTACTGCTTCCCCTTGAGGCCTTGGGGAGTCAACATGCTCACGGTTTGTCTCCCCCTCGTGCCAGGGCGGGGTCGGGATGACGGATCGGCCGGGTGGGGACTTCCCCGGTGCGGGCGGAATCCCCTGGTCGCGGCCGTAGTCAGCAGCGTAGTGCCGTACGGCCTCGAAGGTACTAAACGATCATCATCTGGCGTACCCCGGTACCCGAAAGGGGGTACCGGGG
>NZ_JBSHBN010000233.1:0-10699 GCF_053612025.1 Kitasatospora sp. NPDC054768 | reverse complement strand
GCACCGCCCCGTCAACTACCGGTTGGTAGCGGCGCGGTGCGGTTGTCGGATCATTCCTCCTGTGGAACAACTGATGAGTTGACGTCGACTCAGGAGGACTCGCATGAGAGCTCTGACCCGCCTCGCGCCGTCTCTGTTACTCACCACCGCACTGGTCTGGTCCGGCGTCGGGCCGGCCGGCGCCGCGGCCCCGCCGTCGAAGGCGCCGGAGGCGGTGGGCTGGGGCGGTGCGGTGGCCACCGTCGACGCCGACGCCACCGCCGCCGGCATCGAGGTGCTGCGCAAGGGCGGCAACGCGGTCGACGCGGCCGTCGCCGCCGCCGCGGCCCTCGGGGTCACCGAGCCGTACTCCTCCGGCGTCGGCGGCGGCGGGTACTTCGTCTACTACGACCACGCCACCGGACGGGTGCACACCATCGACGGCCGCGAGACGGCCGGCCGCACCGCCGACAGCGGCCTGTTCCTGGAGGACGGCAAACCGCTGGCCTTCGCCGACGCCGTCACCAGCGGACTGTCCGTCGGAGTGCCCGGCACCCCCGCCACCTGGGACGCCGCGCTGCGCCACTGGGGCACCCGCTCGCTCGCCCAGAACCTCGAACCGGCCGAGCGGATCGCCGACAACGGCTTCGTCGTGGACGACACCTTCCGCAACCAGACCGCCGACAACTACGCCCGGTTCAAGGACTTCCCGGCCACCGCCAAGCTCTACCTGCCGAACGGCAAACCCCCCGAGACCGGCAGCCTGCTGCGCAACCCCGACCTCGCCGCCACCTACCGGCTGCTCGCCAAGGACGGCGTCAAGGCCTTCTACCAGGGCGAGTTGGCCGGGGACATCGTCAACACCGTGCAGCACCCGCCGGTCGACCCGGCCTCCGGCCGCAACGCCCGTCCCGGCCGGGTCGACACCACCGACCTCGCCGACTACCGGGTCCGCGACCAGGCGCCCACCCACGTCTCCCACGGCGCCTACGACGTCTACGCGATGGCCCCCTCCAGCTCCGGCGGCACCACCGTCGGCGAGGCGCTCAACATCCTGGAGGACGGCGGCGACGTCTCCGCGTACAGCAGCACCCAGTACTACCACCACTTCCTGGAGGCCTCCCGGATCGCCTTCGCCGACCGCAACCGCTGGGTCGGCGACCCGGCCTTCAACGACGTCCCCACCAAACAGCTGCTCTCCGAGCGCTACGCCGCCTCCCGGGCCTGCCTGATCAGCCCGGACCACGCGCTCACCGGCCCGCTCGCCCCCGGCGACCCGCGCCACCCGGCCCCCTGCGCCGACACCGGCCAGGCCGTCGCCGAGCCGTACGAGGGCCCCAACACCACCCACCTGACGGTCGCCGACCGCTGGGGCGACATCGTCTCCTACACGCTCACCATCGAGCAGACCGGCGGCAGCGGCATCACCGTCCCCGGCCGGGGTTTCCTGCTCAACAACGAGCTGACCGACTTCGACTTCACCCCGCTCGCGCCCGGCGTCCCCGACCCCAACCTGCCGGGCCCGGGCAAGCGGCCGCGCTCCTCGATGTCCCCGACGATCGTGCTGCGCGACGGCGAGCCGGTGCTCGCGACCGGCAGCCCCGGCGGCGCGACCATCATCACCACCACCCTCCAGGTGCTGCTCGGGCGGCTCGACCGCGGCCTGAGCCTGGAACAGGCCATCGCCGCGCCGCGCGCCAGCCAGCGCAACGGCGCCACGACCCAGGCCGAGCCCGGCTTCCTGGCGCTGCCCGAGCGGGCAGCGCTGGAGGGCCTCGGACAGAGCTTCGTCAACGGCGGCGAGATCGGCGCCGCCACCGGCGTGGAACGGCTGCCGGACGGCCGCTGGGTGGCCGCCGCCGAACCCGTGCGGCGCGGCGGCGGCTCGGCCGCGGTGGTCCGGCCCGCGCGCTGATCGGGCCGGACTGTCGGTGCCGGACGGTATGTTCGGGGTGGGCCTCCCGCGCGAGGGGCGGCCCATCCCGTCCGCATGCCCGTCCGCACCGAACCACCGGGAAGGCCGCCCGCCGTGACCGTCCGCATCGCCACCTGGAACATCAACTCCGTCACCGCGCGGCTGCCCAAGCTCCTGGAGTGGCTGGAGAGCGCCAAGCCCGACGTGCTCTGCCTCCAGGAGCTCAAGTGCGCGGCCGACGCCTTCCCGTACGAGGCGGTGCGCGAGCTCGGCTACGAGACGGCCGCGCACGGCAACGGCCGCTGGAACGGCGTCGCGATCGTCTCCCGGATCGGCCTGGACGACGTCGTGCGCGGCCTGCCCGACCAGCCCGGCTACCTCGCCGACGGCGCCCTGCTGCCCGAGGTCGAGCCGCGCGCCGTCGCCGCCACCTGCGGCCCGGTCCGGGTCTGGTCGGTCTACGTGCCCAACGGCCGCGAGGTCGGCCACCCGCACTACGAGTACAAGCTGGAGTGGCTGGAGGCGCTGCGCAAGGGCGCCACCGAGGACGCCGCGGGCTCCCGCCCGTTCGCCGTCCTCGGGGACTTCAACATCGCCCCCACCGACGAGGACGTCTTCGACGCCGCCGCCTTCGAGGGCCTCACCCACGTCACCCCGGTCGAGCGTGCCGCGCTGACGTCCCTCGGCGAGATCGGCCTCCAGGACGTGCTGCCCCGCCCGCTCAAGTACGACCGCCCCTACACCTACTGGGACTACCGCCAGCTGGCCTTCCCGAAGAACCGGGGCATGCGGATCGACCTCACCTACGCCAACAAGCCCTTCGCCGACGCCGTCACCGACAGCTACGTGGACCGCGAGGCCCGCAAGGGCAAGGGAACCTCGGACCACGCGCCGGTCGTGGTGGACCTGGACCTCGACGTCTGAGCCGCGCCGCGGGCGTCACGCCGGGTCACGGGCCGTAACCCGAACGGTCGTGAGCGCTGGCCGAGCGCGGGGCGGGTGCCTACCGTCGGTGAATGACCGGGTGCAGTGCTCGACCACGTGGACATGGGAGTCCCCGGCTGCGCCCGAGAATCCCGGAGGTTCCGGCATGCGCCCCACGCGTACGGCCGCCGCCGTCCTGATCGGCGCGACGGCGCTGACCGGCCTGACGGCCCCCCTCGCATCCGCCAGGGACGGCTCGGCCTCGGTCAGCCCGTCCCAGGCCGCACCGGGCCAGACCGTGACGGTCACGGTCTCCTGCGAGAAGTCGGACAAGCCCGACGCCAAGACCATCACCGCCCGCTCCGCCGCCTTCGAGGGCGGTCCGGCGACCCTCACCCTGGGCCCCGACGGCAAGCACAGCGGCTCCGCCCGACTGGCCGGCCAGCACGCCGGGGACAGCAAGGTCGACGGCACCTGCCCGGACGGCGGCGCCTTCGCGACCACCGTCACGGTCGCCACCGTGGCCTCCATCACCCCGGACCGGAGCACCGACAAGGACGCCCGGACGAACCCCGACAAGAGCCTCGGCGAATGGGGCGAGGCCGCGGGGGAGTGGGCCGGTTCGCTCGGGCAGTCCGGCGCCGGCAGCCAGCAGGTCGCCCCGCACGGCGCGGTGCAGACCGGCCTCGGCGGCTCGGTCGCGGCGAACCCGGCGGAGCTGGCCGGCGGCCTCGCGCTGGTCGCCGGCGGTGTCGGCGGCTTCTGGCTGCTGCGGCGGCGCGGTGCCTGACGGCCCCGCCGCCGCGTGCCCGCGCGCCCCTGCGCCGCACCGCCGGACCCCGACGGGACCGGCGGCGCGGCGGCGGGTCAGACGGTTCGCGGCTCGGCGCCGCCGTTGCCCCAGGTGCCCCCAGTGCCCCCGGTGCCCCCGGTGCTCCCGGTGCCCTCGACGCCCTCGCGGTGCAGCCGGTCCTGGTGCCGGAGGGTGCCGTCGGCCAGCAGGTACTGGGCCAGCACATAGGTCGCCATGATCCAGAACTGATGGCCCGGCAGCTCCCGCCACTTCGCCAGCTGGGTGGCGATCAGCGTGTCGGAGAGCAGGAACAGCGCCCCGCCCAGCCCGGTCCGCCAGCCCAGCCCGGCCGAGGTGACGGCCGTCGAGGCGAGCAGCAGGCTGTAGCCCGCCACCGGGACGCGCAGGTCTCCGAGGTCCGGCCAGAGCTGCCCGACCAGGGTCACCCAGGCCGTCGCGTACGCGGCCGCGACCATCAGTGCCCGTCGGCGGTCGGTGAGCGCGCCGCGCTTGACGAACATCGTCACGTAGCAGACGTGCGCCGCCGCGAACGAGCCCATGCCCGCGAGGAACGCGGGATCGTTCTTCAGCTGGAGCAGCACGTCCCCGCCCGCGCTCAGCAGCAGGGCCGGCGCCAGCAGCTTCGGCGCCTCCTGCCCGGCCTTCCTGGCCGCCGCCACGCTCTGGGCCGCCAGCAACGGCATCAGGGCCGGCTTGGTGGCGTTCTGGAGCACCGAGGCGCCGGAGACGATCGCGCCCAGGTGCGCCGCCGAGGTGGCCGCGAAGCCGCCCAGCAGGCCGGTGGCCGAGCGCAGGCGTGCCCCGAGGCCGGCGCGGTCGGTGGTACGGACAGTCATGCGTGCGCCTCTCGGTGATCCGCTGCTCTTCAGACCGACCCTAGAGGAGCCGGACCGGCGGCGGAAGGGCGGGTTACCGGCGCGTAACCCCGGTGGGCGGAGCCGGATGACGGGGCGGCCGGCAGGCGGAGCGCGGGCGACCGCTTCGAGGGCTCCTGCGGAGAGTTCCTCAGGAGGGCGGTTGCTGCCGACGGGTGGCCCGGGCACCGTCTAGTCTGGACCCCGACATGGATCAGCAGGACTACGCGGTCGGCGCCACCCGGGTGGCCGGCAGGCCGGACGGACGCGCGGGCGGGGCAGGACGGGGAACCGCCCACGCCGTCCTCGCCGTACACGAAGCCGGTCCTGACGGCGGTCCGGCTGCCGGCTCCGCCACCGGTTCCGCCGGCGCTCCTGGAACCGGCCCCGCTGACAGGGGACCTGGGACGGGCGCGGCGAGCGGTGCTGACGACGTGCGGGTGACCGACCCCCCGGCCGCCGGCGTGACGCTCTCGCCCGATCCGGGGCTGCTGCGCCTGGCCCACTGGTTCGCCGCCGCCGCCCCCGGCACCGCCGACGACCTCTGCGCCGCCTCCTTCGGCCTCTACCCCGCCCGCCACCTCGGCGCCGCCGCCGAGCCCGCCGCCGATCCCGGCGTCAGCTGGTGGCACGGCCCCACCGCGCACTCCGCCACGCCGGCGCGCCTCCGGGAGGACCGCACCGAGGGCGGCCTGCGCCGCGCCCGGCGCGACGACGCCGCGCTGCCCGTCGTCCGGTCAGGTGCCAAGCCGGGCAGGCCGGGCCGGCACCGCAGGCCCGAGCCCACGCGGGTGACGCCGCCCACCGTCGTGGCCCAGGACCGCTCCGGCGAGGAGCTCCCCTCGGCCGAACGCCGGATCGCCGCCCGGCTGTTGCTCGCCCATCCGCTGGTCACCGCCTCCGGTCCGCACGCCGACGGCTTCCCGCTGATCCGCCGTCACCGGGACTGGCTGGCCGAGCGGTTCGACACCCTGCTCGGCTACCGCCTCGTCGTCGGCCCCTGGCACGCCCGGCTCTGCAAGGCCGGCCTCGGCCCCGACGCCGCCCGCCGCCTCGAACACCCCGTCACCGGGGCGCCGTTCACCCCGGCAGGGTACGCCCAACTCGCCCTCGCGCTGGCCCTGTTGGTCGATGCCCCGGAGGAGCTGGACTACCGGCGGCTGCTCGACGCGATGGGTGCCGCCGCCCCCGAACTCACCGCCGAACCGGCCGACCTCGCCATGGCGCTGGCCGCGCTGGCCGGCTGGCAGGTGCTCGGCGAGCTGCCGCCCGACCCGGCCGACGGCTCCTTCGTGCTGACCGTGGACCGCGAACTCGCCCGTGCCGTCCCGGCCGGCCCGCCCGCCCTCGCCGACGACGCCGCCGACCTGATCCGCCGCGCCGCCGACGCCGAGCCCGCCACCGCCGTCCGCCGGCTGCTCGCCGAGACACCCGCCGTCCTGGCCGCCGACCTCCCCGAGGACCACCGGGCCTGGCTGCAGGACCACCGGCTCAGCGGCCCGGCGGCGCTCGCCGAGTTCCTCGGCCTGGAGGCCGAGCTGCGGGCCGAGGGCGTCGCCCTGCTCGACCCGGCCGCCGAACTCACCGACCTCGCCCTCCCCGGTGCCGACACCGTCGCCCAGGCCGCCCTGCTGCTGGTCGAGCGCCTGGTCGAGGAGGTCCGCCCGCTGCCCGGCGAGGCGGTGGCCGGAGACGTTCCGATCCCGGACGCGCTGATAGACGGCGTCCTCGGCGACATCGCCGACGAGTACGGGCTGCCCGCCCGGTACCTCGCCGACCGCACCGCCCTGCGGCGCGACGCCCTCGACCTGCTCCACCGCCTCGCCCTGATGGCCCCCACTCCCCACCCGACCCGGCCCCCGGCCTGGCGCCTGCGCCCCCCGGCCGCCCGCTACGCCCCGGCTCCCGACCTCCACCCCACCCCCGGCAACGGCCGCCACTCGCGCCCCGGCCCGCTGGTCCCGCCCCCGGCCGGCCCCCGCGCCGAGCAGCGGGCGTAGCGGGGGACGCCGCTCTCCGGCGGCGGGGCCCGGCTCGGGCGGAAGGCGCGACGGGCTCGGGCCGGGAAGCATGGTGGCTCCGGGCCGGGGAACGTGGTGGTTCCGGGCCGGGAGAGCAAGAAGCACCGGGTCCGGGACGGGACCGCGGTGCCGGGCGGGGCGGTTGCTACTTGCTGGCGGAGGCGCTGGCCAAGGGGCCGTGTTCGACGGTTTCCACGGTGGCGCCGACGCCCAGGGTGCCGAGGGCGATGGAGACGAGGACGGCGGTGGCGGCGAGCAGCCGGCGGTGCCGTTGGGGCAGGGGGAAGCGCGGTTCCTGGTGGGGCGCCTGAGGGTTGGCGTTCATGACAGGGAGGTTTCCAGGGCGGCGTGAACGGTCGGTACGCGCGGGTGAAGTCCCGACGGGGGTTTGGCGTCGGTTGGCCGCACACGCCCCAACCGTCGCCGGCCGGGGCGTATGCGCAGGTCAGCGGCGCGTTCCGGACTCGCCGACGGCCTCCCGGACGGCGTCCCGCAGGCCGTGCGGCGGGCGGAAGCGGGAGGGCGCGGCGGCCGGGTCCTCGCGGAGCTCCTTCACCAGCGAGACGCACAGCAGCAGCATCACCACCACGAACGGCAGCGCGACCAGGATCGTCGCGTTCTGCAGCGCGGTCAGCCCGCCGGCCAGCAGGAGGGCCGCCGCGACCCCGCCCATCAGCACGCCCCAGACCACCACCAGCCAGGTCCGCGGATGCAGCGAGCCCCGGCTGGAGAGCGAGCCGAGCACCAGCGAGGCCGAGTCGGCGCTGGTGATGAAGAAGGTCATCACCAGCAGCACCGCGACCACGCTGGTCACCGAGCCGAGCGGCAGCGAGCGCAGCATCTCGAACAGGGAGGCCTCCGGGCCCTGCGGGATGGTCGCGACCAGGTCGGCCGCACCGGTGGTGACCAGCCGGATCGCGGTGCCGCCCATCACGCAGAACCAGACGACCGTCGCCCCGCTGGGCACCAGCAGCACGCCGAGCAGGAACTGCCGGACGGTGCGGCCGCGCGAGATCCGGGCGATGAAGGTGCCGACGAAGGGCGCCCAGGAGAGCCACCAGGCCCAGTAGAAGATCGTCCAGGAGCCGAGCCAGCCCTCGTCGGTGAAGGCGCCGGTCTGGGTGGACATGGCGAGCAGGTCGGAGAGGTAGCCGCCGACCGAGGACGGAATCGCGTCCAGCACGAACACGGTCGGACCGACCACGAAGACGAAGACCATGATCAGCGAGGCGAGCACGACGTTCGCCGTGGAGAGCCACTTCACGCCCTTGTGGACCCCGGAGAACGCGGAGACCACGAACGCGGCGCTCAGCGAGGCGATGATGATCAGCTGGGCGTTCTGGGTGTTGCGGACGGACGAGATGTAGCCGAGCCCGTCGGCGACCTGGAGCGCGCCGAGGCCGAGGCTGGTCGCGGAGCCGAAGACGGTGGCGAACACGGCCAGCAGGTCGATCGTCCGCCCGGCCCAGCCGTCCGCGCCGCGCTGTCCGATCAGCGGGACGAAGGCGGCGGAGATCCGGTTGCCCCGGCCCTTGCGGAAGGTGGTGTAGGCGAGGGCCAGGCCGCCGACCGCGTAGATCGCCCACGGGTGCAGGGTCCAGTGGAAGAGCGAGAACTCCAGGGCCTGCTGGGCGGCGGCCGAGCTCTGCGGCTCCACGCCGGAGCCGGGCTGCGGGGTGGCGAAGAGCTGGAGCGGCTCGCCGACGCCGTAGAACATCAGGCCGATGCCCATGCCGGCGCTGAACATCATGGCGATCCAGGCGACGGTGGAGAACTCGGGCTCGTCGTCGTCGCGGCCGAGCCGGATCCGGCCGAAGCGGCTGAACGCGAGCAGCAGGGCGACGACGAGGAAGACGTCGGCGGCCACCACGAACAGCCAGCCGAAGTTGTGCAGCACCCAGTCGAGCGCCGTGCCGGAGGTGCGGCCGAGCGAGTCCTCGGCGAAGACGCCCCACGCGACCACCGCCAGGACCAGGACGGCGCCGATGCCGAACACCGCCCGGTCGACCGGAAGGGTCGCGGCGGGTTCGTCGGGCTCCTTCGCGGGCGGGTCGGGCTGGGGCGGCTGGCTGCTCATCGGATGGACCTCTCGACATACTCGGCGCGTCCGGCTCGGACTGTCGGAACGCTCGGAACGCTCGGGATCAAGCTGTATGTCGCACTATGTCCAGTTCACTCCGCCGGTGGCGGGACGGCGCGCCGGGGGAGCGCCGGGTCGGGACCTACGTCCCGTCAGGCCGCCCGCCCCTCGCCGTAGCCGCGCCCGTGACCGTAGTCGCGCGCGGTGGCGAGGTCGTGGGAGAGCGCCCGGCTGCTGCGGGAGAGGCCCTCGATCCGCGAGTCCAGGTCGGCGAGCCTCGGGTGGGCGAGTTCTCCGATGCGCATGACCTGGCGAACGACGCCGCTCGCCGGGGTGTTCCCCCCGGGGGGCGGTCATCCCTTGAGGAACTCCAGTACCACGTCACGCAGTTCGCACGTCGGCGTGGGCGGCCGGCCGGGAGATCCGGGCGAGCGGGGTGGCTGACATCGGGTGCTCCTTCGCGGGCCGGGGTTTCGCCGACAGCGGGAACGGTAGGTGTTCACACCAGTGAGAAGGTCAAGCCGGAGAGCGGGAGCCCGCCCGGGACAGCCTTCGGGTCCCGGCTCTGGTCGCGCGCACCGGCGAACCGTCCACGCCGACACGGAAGGAACGCCGTTCATGGACGACGAGGTCCGTACCCCGGACGAAGCAGCCCCGACGCAGGCCGCCGGGACCGCGGCCACCCCGACGCAGGACGCCCCGACGCAGGACCCCCCGGAGCAGGCCGGCCCGGCGCAGCCCGTCCGCGACGACGGGGTGGACCGCCGGACGGTGCTGCGGATGGTCTCCGCCGCCGGGGTGCTCGTCGCGCCCGTCCCGGCCGCCCCGCTGCCCGCCGCGGGCCGGGCGGCCGCCGAGGAGGTGCCCGCGCCCGGCCCCCTGCCCGGACCCCTGCCCGGGGCGGTGCCCGTGCCCGGGCCCGTGCCCGGGATCGTCAAACCGCTGCCCGCCGAGTGGTTCGTGCCGCGCGGCACCAACGCCGAGACGCGCTGGGACGCCTTCCGCGACGCCGACGGCCGTGCCGTCGTCCATCGGCACGTGCCGGTGGAGCGGTTCTTCGTCCGCAACCACACCAGCACCCCGCTGATCGACCCCGGCACCTGGCGCCTCAGGCTCTTCGGCAGCGGTCTGCGCGGTGCCCCGACGGCCGGGCGCCCGGTCGAGTTCGGCCTGGACGACCTGCGGGAGCTGCCGGCCACCCGGATCAGCGCGCTGATCGAGTGTGCCGGCAACGCCCGCAGCTACTACCCCGGCCAGCAGAACCAGCCCGTCCCGGGTACGCCGTGGACCCTCGGCGGCGTCGGCTCGGCGAGCTGGCGTGGCGTCCGGCTGGCCGAGGTGCTGCGGGCCGCGGGGCTGACCGGGGCGGCGGTGGACGTGCTGCCCACCGGCCTGGACCCGGACTTCGTCGCCGGCGGCACCAACTACGGACCGGTGCGCCGCCCGCTGCCGATCGCCAAGGCGCTGGACGACGTGCTGCTCGCGTACGAGATGAACGGCGAGCCGCTGACCCCGGACCACGGCGCCCCGGCCCGCCTGGTGGTGCCCGGCTGGGTGGGCATCGCCTCGATCAAGTGGGTGGGCAGCGTGGAGGTCGCCGACCACCGGCTGTACTCGCCGTGGAACACCGACTTCTACCGGATGTTCGGCCCGGAGTACCCGCCGGGCGGCGGCGACCCGCTCACCGAGCAGGTGGTCAAGAGCGCCTTCGAGCTGGCCGCCGGTGCGCGGCTGGCGGCGGGGCGCGAGCACCGGCTGCACGGGCGCTCGTGGTCCGGGGCGGCGGCGGTGCGCCGGGTCGAGGTGAGTGCCGACGGCGGCCGGACCTGGCGGCGCGCCGAACTGCGCGACGAGCCGCGGGCCGACGGCTGGACGCGCTGGAGCGTCGACTGGCGCCCCGAGCGGCCCGGTCCGTACGAGCTGCGCGCCCGCGCGACGGACCGCCGGGGCAACACCCAGCCCGAACGGGCGGTGTTCAACCGGGAGGGCTACCTGTTCGGTGCGGTGGTGGCCCACCCGGTGACGGTGGTCTGAGCCGCGGCAGTGGTCCGAGCCCAAGCGGTGGTCCGCGCCGCGCCGGTGGTCCGCGCCCGCCGGCCCACCGGCCGGCGG
>NZ_JBSHBN010000232.1:0-11060 GCF_053612025.1 Kitasatospora sp. NPDC054768 | reverse complement strand
GACCCGAGCGGCTCGACGACACCGAACGCAAGTGCCTCGACGAGCTGTGCGAACGCAACCCGGCTCTGGCCACGACCACCCAGTACGCCCGGCGTCTGGCCACCATGGTCCGCGAACGCCGCAGCGAGGACCTGGCCCTCGACGTCTGGCTCGCTGACGTCCGCCTCGACGGACAACCAGAACTCCGCACCCTGGCCGGCGGCATCCGACGCGACCACGCAGCCGTTCTCGCAGCCCTGCACACCACGCTCACCTCGGGAGCAGTCGAGGGCAACGTGACCAGGATCAAGCTCCTGAAGAGGCAGATGTACGGCCGGGCCAACTTCGATCTCCTACGCCGCCGCATCCTCCTATCACCGTGATCAACCAGCCAAGACCCCTCAATCAGCGACAGAGCCCGGAAAGTGATCCAGAACCAGTTCTCACCCGTTGCCGACAGGCCGGTACTGTGGCGCCCGGCGAAGGCCGTCGGGCTCGGGAACGCGCGCATAGCGCTTGACCGTGTTCAATGCCAGGTTCAGGCGGCGGGCGCATTCCAGCAGGCCCACGCCCTTGCCGAGCATCTCGTGGACCTGACGCCACTGCTCGCGGGTGGTCACTGCGCGCACGCCTTCCGGTCGGGGCGGATTCACGGCCGCTCAGCAAGCGGAGTGCGCCCGCACCTCCTTCAGGGCGGCTTCGCAGAGGTTGCGCCAGATGTGCCACCGGTCGCCGACCTGCACTCCCTCGGGCAAAGCGCGGCGAACGGCCTCGCCATAGGCCCCGGAGCCGTCCCGGCACACGATCTCGACCCCCGGGTGCTCGCGCAGCCACGCCTCCAGGGCATCGGCGCCTCGGCCGGGCAGCACATCGATCCGCTCGCCGGTCTCGGCGTCGATCAGCACGGTCGCGTACCGGCAGCGGCGGCGCAGGGCGAAGTCGTCCACGCCCCGAACCCGTGGCACCCGGTGCGTGGGCAGCGGCACCCGCAACAACATCCGCAAGGCCGTGGACCGGGAGGCCGGCGTGGCGAGTTCGAGGAGCCGGGATGCGGCTCGGCCCGCTCGCGCGGCGGCTCGTCCGGCGCTGGTATCGCTCCAGCAGCCGGGGCACCTGCTCGCGGAACGTTTGCCGTCTGCAGCCCAGCACCGGGCAGGCCAGGCGGAGCACGCGCACCACCACGAGCACCCGCCAGCCATCCGTCAGCACGTCCGCCACCGTCCGGTGGTGGAAGCCGTGCACCCGGTCCGTCGGTGCCCCGCAGACCGAGCAGGGCACCGGACCGTCCATGGTCCGGGCCACCACCCGAATCGCCGCACCCTCATCCACCACGCCCTCGATCGCCAGGAGCGACAGCCCGGAAAGCACCGTAGCCACAAGTGCGTCGGCATCTCGCATGACCTGCCAACGACGCCAGTCACGCTTCGCTACCATCGACTACGGGACAGAGCCAACTTTCTGACATGCTCCCTGGGTGTGGCCGGCCGCTCTGCGCAGGTCCGCCAGGGCTCGGTCGGCCACCTCGTGGGTCAGGGGCGGATGGTATCGCGCCCAGTGACGCCGGTGGGCTGAAGCGGGGTGAAGCCCTGAGCGAGGAGTTCGGCGGTCACGGTCACCTGGCCCACCCGCTCGAGACGGTCGGGGACCATGAAAGTGATCTCGATGTGCGTGGACACCGACTGGCCGGGGAGCAAGTCCGTCAGGTGGGCGCCCGGCACGATGCCGGTCAGCTCGCCGCGGGCATCCTGGGCCAGCGGGACCAGTACCCCGTCTGCGGTCAGTTGCACGGCCGCCGGGTCAAGGCCCTGCCTGCCATCGGCGATGGTGATCCGGGTGCCGACGTGCCGGAAGTGCGGGCCGTCCGCGGGGCTCTCGAAGGTGACGGTGCCCTCCACCCTACGCTCGTGCCGCGAGCTCTCGCCGTGTTCGAGCTCGACGGTGCCGGTGCCCCTGCGGTCCACGGCGAAGTCGTAGGTGCTGCCGCCCGCCGTGATGTTGTCGACGTAGGTGTCGAGGGTGGCGTTTGGGTCACCGAGCGTTCCGACGTTGGCGATGACACCGACAGCCCTGCTGTTAGCGCCGGTGCAGGTGCTCACGTAGGTGCTGAGCGGGTAGTCGCCGCCCGCCGTGATCGGCGTGCCGGGGATGCTGCGCGAGCTGGTCCAGATGCCCTCCGGGCCGGAGGCGAAGTGCTGCCAGGTGTCCGGCACGATGCCGTGGTTGCCCTGCGCGTCGGTGGCCAGCTGCGGCTGGAAGCTCAGCGTCGTGAACTCGCCCAGGCAGTAGATCGGCAGCTGGAGGTTGGGGCCGGTGCCAGTCGCGGATGAGTGGGCGCTGTCGACGTACGTGTTGTAGGACAGTGGAGAGGCGGCGATCTCGTCCAGCGGTGTGGGCGGGAAGTAGTGGGCGGCCTGGGACTGCTCTCCCGGCCCGACGGCCAGGTGGAGGCTGCCGTTGAAGGTGTCGGGCGCGGCGAACGGCGACACCTCCTGGACGCCGTGGGCCCGGTCTGCGTTGCCCGGCTGATCCTGGAGACGGAACCAGGGACCCCGGGGGCCGAGATCGGCGGGGCTGACCTGGACGATGGCGGCTTGCGCCTGGGAAGCAAAGCCGAACACGGAGGTGCCGGAGGCCAGAAGAACCGTGACCAGGCCCGAAGTGAATCGCTTCATATCAAGACTCCCGTTGGGTAACCGCCCGAAAGGGCGGAGAAACGAACCGTGAGTGCAATTCCCAGACCGCGCCACCGCCGCATCCACCCGTCAGCGAAATCCCCCGTTCAGCCACAGCAGCAGGTCAGGGGCGCCCAGGCGAAGCTGGGGGGCGCGGTGGCCGTCGTGGTGCCTGAAGCCGGACCGCGCACCTAATCTTTCGGCCGACGCGTGCTCACCCGGATCCGCCACCCGCACCGGCCTCGGCCACGATCCGACGTTCCGCCCCGGCGCCTACGCAAGGAGGAGACAACGCGTGTACAGACGGCAAGCTGACCGAGCACATCCGCCGCATCCACGCCGACTCCCACGAGACCTACGGCTCCCCTCTCGTCCACGCCGTCCTGCGGCGCGAGGGCACCCGGGTCGGCCGAAAGCGAGCCGAACCCCTGATGCGTCAGGCCGAACTGCAGGGCGTCAGCCCCCGCCGGCCCCACTCCCACACCCGCCGCGCCGCGGGGGGTGCCCCACCCCGGACTTGGTGCAGCGCGACTTCACCGCAGCCGCCCCGAACCGGATGCGGGTTCCCTGGGGAAGTTCCTCGGAGTGCGGCGCGGGCTGCGCGACCCGCCGCGCGACCGCTCCATGCCGGTGCTTGCCGTGATGGACGATGCGTCATCGCCGACCGGGCCTGCCGCGCCTGGGCACCCGACCGCATGGCCTACAACTTGCCCCGCAGGTCGGAGGTGTGATGCCTCTCGTGACGTCACGAAAGCCGTAACCTGGCAAGGTGACGTCCGATCAAGGATTCGCCCCTGCCGTCAGTGCCGTGCCTGAATCGTGCGAGGTGTGCGCTACACGGCTGCAGTCGGCCGGCCGAGAACGGCGGCGGACCATATGCGGCACGAAATGCCGCAACACCGCGTACGGACGGCGCTGCGCCGCCGAGCATGCCGCCGCAGCCCCAGACGCGCCGCCCACCAAAACAGCCGTGCTTGATGCCGGCGTGGGTGGCGGGCTGGGTACTGCGCCCAATGAACGGCCGCTGGTGCTGGCCGACGCGCTGCCGCCTGGACCGCAGGGCGAGCTCCTCGTCCTGGCCGAGGCCGTCTACGGTGCCGCCCGTTTCTACCTCTACAGCCTCCAGCAGGGCGGCGAGCGTGCGGAGTGGGCGCTGGGCGCCCTGCACGCCCTCGTCCCGAACGTGAGCCGCCGACTTCTGGAGCAGGCCGACCTCGCCCACCGCGAACAGCTCGGCAGCACCACCCCGCACACATAGCCCCGATCAGTCGGCAGCAGCGGCTTGCCCCAGCTCAATCCGTGACGGCCACGTGAGAGAACCGCAGATGTGGATGCGCGCGAACGGTGCGGACGGGCGAGGCCAGGAGGGCGAATGACCCTCGTGGGGTGATGCTCAGGAGCACTGACATCGTGGTCTTCCTTGGCCGGGACGTCGGCCATGGCGACTGCTATGGCCACGGCCTGACCGCCGCTGGCAAGACCGTGTTCGACAAGCGATTTCCCAACAGCGAACCGAACCTGCGGGCCGTCTTCGACAAGCTCGCTGCCAAGTTCGGCCGCGTCCTGGTCATCGTCGACGAGCCCACCTCGATCGGCGCCCTGCCTCTGCGCATGGCCCGCGCCGTCGGCAGCGCTGCCCACTGACAGACGCCACCGAGCGGGTGCCGACGTCACCACCTGCTGACGAAGACCCTATTGCTCACCCTCACGACCTGGGAGCGCTGGCCGGGACCACGCGGTGCCCGCGCCGGTCACCGGACCAGCGGAACCAGCAGGGGTAGGGCACGAGCACCAGCCACTGGAACTCATAGGCGTGGAAAGGGCCGTCAAGGCCCGGGTCCGGCGGCAGCCGGACTTCCATGACTGGCGCAGTGACCCCCGGCCGCCCCTGGCCAGCAGGGCCAAATCGAGCCCGGCCCGGGCGGCGGCAGCGGCACGGGCAGTCAGCCCACCGGAGGCCACCCCAGCCGCAAATCCGCAGGTCAGACCATATGTGGCAGCCACTGCGACGCAAGGTGCCGCTGGGCCGGCAGGTACGGGAGCGCGGGTTCTCCCGCGCGGCAGGAGTAGAAGAGAGCCCCGCCGGAAGAACTGGTCAAAGAATGTGCTCTGACCTGCGAAAATGACCACTTTGTGTCAGTCATTGTTTGGCCCTGGCCAGCAGGGCCAAACGCTCTCCACTTTGGCCTCACTGGCCAGGCCAAACCGGCGGAGTTATCCACAGGCTCCCGGACCCACCGCCGGAAGCAGCCGGGCGACTCGCCGAGGCGATTTTGGCCCTAACGGTAGGGCCAAAGCACTATCACTCGTGATAGTGCCCCGGGTGACATTGGATCAAGGGACCTGGAGAGCACCGATGGCTGACAAGCCCAAGCTGGGCTACGGCGAGCAGTTGGTGACCCGGCTCGACAGCCAGGGGAACGTCGTCTACTCGGTGCAGAAGATCTCGGGCCGCACCTTCGCGGAGTCCGACACCACCAAGGGCTACACGACCGACGCGCCGTTGATGATGCTCACCCTCGCCCAGATGGACATCCCGCAGACTTGGATGCGGACCTGGTGCACCCTGGTCGGCTTTCAGCAGATGAGCGGGAAGGCCCCGCGCAGGGCGCCGCTGGGCATGCTGAAGACCACCCATCGCGACATCAGTGCCGCCTCCGGCGTCTCGCGGACCTACGTCGGCGAGTCCCTGCTGTTCTTCAACGAGATCGGCTGGCTGCGGACCGCGCGCCGCTCGGTTTACCAGCTGAACCCGTTCCTCACCTTCGCCGGGTCCAGCGTGGATCAGGAGTTGGCCCAGGACGTCTGGGTCGCGATGGTGCCCGAGTTCCTGATGCCCGGCCCGGAGTACGCCGCGGCCTGGCGCAAGGAGCGCCGGGACGAGCAGCGGTCGGTGGCCAAGGCCGTGAACGTCGTGCTGCTGGGCTCGACTAAGGCAGAGACGAACAAGATGCCGGCGGCCTCGAAAGCTCGGGCTGTTCGGAGCGCCTGAGACGGCGAGGCCCGCTCCGTTGCAGCGGAGCGGGCCTAACCTGACATTGGATGCTCAACGTATCAGCTAGCCGGTAGGCGCTCGCGCCCCTGACCGAGGACTCCAGATGACGACCACCCGGTACGTCCCGCCGATCCCCACTACCGAGATGGTGACCATCAGCCGTGAGGCGCTGGCCGTCCTCAGCCTGGTTGAGCTGACCTCGAACAGCCATCGCCTGCTCGCCACACTGCTCGCCTACCAGGATCCGGACGACGGGTGCGCCGACCTCTCCCAGGCCGAGATGGGCAGCCTGCTCGGGCTGAGTGCGCCGAGCGTCAACCGGGCCGTGAAGCAACTGGCGGACAAGAATCTGGCCTGGCTCCTGGAGCCGGGCGCCTACCAGATCCACCCGTTGCTGACCGGGGGGAAGATGCGGGCTGGGCTGGCCGGGGTGCCCCGGATCGACGCCCTCGACCCCGAGCAGTTCGGCGAACGGTTGCGGCAACGTTACGAAGGCCAACTCGCCAACCTTGGCATCAGCGCGTAGCGGACGAGACCTGCGACGCCCCAGCCGCCCGGGCCGTCTTCGTTGGCTGTGTTGGGAGGGCCAGACCACTACCACCCGTGATAGCGGTCTGGCCCTACCGACAGAGCCAGACCGCGAGGTGGGCGCGGCGGCTTGGCAGAGCACGGCATTGTGGTCGGTCCCTTGCGGGAGGCAGGGGGCGGTTTGGCCTACCCGGCCCCGTTCGGGCTGCATGACTGATGATCATGACCGACCGTCGCAAGCTCTCGATGCCGGCCTTTCGACGCAGAGCTCCAAGCCGCTATCCGTGCCCAGGAGCAGCGTGTCTTTGAACAATGGCCCTGAAGTTTCCCCTTGAGGTTGGACACCTGGAGACTGGGCGATGCAAGCCCGGAGGAAGCAGCACCAGGTGGGAATCAAGACCAACATGGCCAAGCGGTACACGGCGGAGTTCAAGCGGGACGCGGTCGCGCTCGTCCGGTCCTCGCCGCATCGGAACGTCACCGAGATCGCCCGGGAACTGGGGGTCAGCCCGGAGGGGCTGCGGGGCTGGGTCAAGCAGGACAAGACCGACCGGGGCGAGGGCCGGCCGGACGAGCTGACCAGCGCCGAACGCGAGGAGCTCACCCGGCTGCGGCGCCAGACCGTCGAGCAGCAGAAGACGATTGAGATCCTGCGCAAGGCGGCCGCCTATTTCGCGACCGAGACGACACGGTGATCCGCTTCCGTTTCGTTGATGATCACCATGGCGCCTGGGGCGTCAAGCGGATCTGTGCCGTCTTGGGGATCTCCCGGTCGTCGTTCTGTGCCTGGCGGGCCGCCGGGCCCGCCTGCGCGAGGAGGAACTGCTCGCGGCCGAGATCACCGTGATCCACCTCGCTTCCAGGGGCGCCTACGGCGTCCCGCGCGTGCACGCGGAACTTCGCCGCCAGGGCCGGGCCGTCAACCGGAAGAAGGTCGAGCGGATCATGCGCGAGCGCGGCATCACGGGCGTCACCCGGCGCCGACGCCGTGGCCTGACCCGCCAGGCCCGCAAGCCGGTGTTCGTCCCGGACCTGATCGGGCGCGACTTCACCGCACCCCGCCCCGGGATGCGGCTGGTCGGCGACATGACCTGCCTGCCGACCGAGGAAGGCTGGCTCTACCTGACCACCTGCATCGATCTGGCCACCCGCGAGGTCGTCGGCTACGCGATGGCCGACCACCACCGCGCCGAGCTGCCGGTGGCCGCGTTGCGGATGGCAGCCGGCCGCGGTGGCCTGGAGCGCGGCTGCATTTTCCACTCGGACCGCGGAAGTGAATATACGTCGACTGAATTCCGAACTGAGATAAGCAAGTTGGGCATGAGGCAGTCGATGGGACGAGTCGGCTCCTGTTACGATAACGCTGTCGCTGAGAGCTTCTTCGCCGTGTTGAAGGAGGAGATCGGCACCCGGATCTGGCCGGACCGCGCCACCGCCCGCGCGGAGATTTTCGCGTTCATCGAGACCTTCTGCGCAAGCACCCCCAGTGGGGCTACCTCACCCCACTCGAGATCCGACAGCGACACCAGCAAGGTCACGCCTTGGCGGCGTAGACGGACAGTGTCCAACCGCAGGGTGGAACTTCACCCGCCGCCTGCACCTGGCCCTGAACACCGTCAAACGCTATGGGCGCGTCCGCGAGCCCGATGGCGTTTGCCGGGCGCCAGCGCCCTGGATCATCGCGACTATCCGGCCTGACAGCGACTGGGAAATCTCGTCCTTCCGCTTGCATCATCGTGCGGGAATTCTGCCCTGATGAAGCCCGTCGAGTCCTGGGCATGTGACATCGCTCCGCGCAAGGATGTTCGTATCACTGGTCTCTTGTAGGTGTTGGGAACTCTGGCAGCTGGTCCAGTAGGGGCCGTGATCGGTGGGGCCAACGCCAGTAGGGCAGTCGAAGTGGCCATACACAAGCACTTCAAGAATCTGGGCAGCCGGGCAGAGCGCCAGGACGACTGCCCTGACCCCCCGCCCATTCTCACTCCGCACCTTCGGATCACCACCACGAAGATTCCCGGAACGGCCGTGATCGTCCGCCTCGACGGCGTGGCCGACGACCAGGAAGACCGCCGCAGGCTGAACAATGCCCTCTCCCGTGCACTCCAGGACCGCCCACCCTGGCTGGTCATCGACCTGGCCAACCAGACCTTCTGCTACTCCGTGTGCCTCAACGCCCTGCTCGCCGCCCGCCTGGGAGCGAAAGCCGCACAAGTCGAGATGATGCTGGCTGCCCCGCCGCCTCAGACCATGAGATTGCTGGAGATCACCGGCACCGACGCGGCCTTCACCATCCACCCCAGCGTGCACGCGGCCTTGGGAAGCGCCCGGTACGTCGGATGAGTAGCAGCCCCATGGACACCCCATTGCGCTACGCGGTTACCCTGCCGGGAGAGCCCGGCAGACACTGCCCGCCCGAGGTCGTCGTCGTCCACGCCACCACCGAGGTGACCGCGAACGGCGCCCCGATGTACGCGGACGCGGCCGGCACCTTCCGCGTGGAGATCGTCGGAGAGACGGCCCGGCCCCTGGCCGAGCCCGTCGGACAGGGACGGCATACCTGCCTGCACGCTGTCCCACTGCCCTGCTCTGAGCTTGGCGTTTTACCTCGTCGGTCACTCGACCTGCTGATCTGCGCTTCTTCCCGAGACAGCGGAGGCGGCCGTTCTCCACACTTCGAGGTGTCGAGTCACGAAGCACGAGAGAACGGCCGCTGCGTATGAGTCTCCCCCTCGAAACGCCTGCAGGCGAGGCGTTGGGCGCGTTGTCCCGCTTTCGGGTTGATTTCTACGACTGTCTGTACACCCGTGCCGACGCGCTCTTCGAGCTGACGGACGCGGTGCTGTGCGTGGACGGGCCGGTGAAGACGCTGGTCGAGTTGTCGCTCGCCCTTGAACACCGGCGAGGACACGGTGCGCTGGACCGGGGCTGGTTGGAGCCGACGCGGCTGCGTCGCGCCCTGGCCGGCCTGCCGCTGCCACGGCTCGCGGACGGGCGCATCGGGCTGGCCGTGGACGTTTCCAACTGGCTGCGGCCCGACGCCCCGACCAGCGACGAGCGCCTGTTCTGCCATGTCTACGGCCGCGGCAGAAACGCCGACCAGTTCGTCCCCCGGCTGGCCCTACTCCTTCGTCGCCGCCCTGGAGTCCGGACGCACGTCCTGGGTAGGGCTGCTGGACGCGGTTCGCCTGGGACCGGCCGACGACGCGACCGCCGTCACCGCGGCCCAACTGCGCGAGGTCGTCGACTGCATCGTCGCGGCAGGCCATTGGCACCGGGGCGATCCGGATATCCTCGTCGTGATGGACGCCGGCTACGACGTGACCCGTCTGGCCCACGTGCTCGCGGACCTGCCGGTCGAGGTGATCGGGCGGCTGCGTTCGGACCGGGTCATGCTCCGCGACCCGGGTGAGGCCCGCTCCGGTCCCAGGGGCGGGCGCCCGCGCCGGCACGGCGGCGTCTTCACCTTCGCCAAGCCCGACAGCTGGCACGAGCCCGAGACCACCACGACCACGGAGACCACCCGCTACGGAAAGGCGGAGGCCCGTGCGTGGGACCGGATGCACCAGCGCCTGCAAAAGCGCGGTCCGTGGCTTGACCACGAGGGCGAAATCCCGTTGATCCACGGCACGTTGGTCCGCCTGAAGGTCGATCATCTGCCTGGAGAGAGGGACGCGAAGCCGCTGTGGCTGTGGTCCTCCGCCACCGGCATCGACACCGAGCACCTGGACCGGATCTGGCGCACGTTCCTGCGCAGGTTCGATCTTGAACACACCTTCAGACTGATCAAGCAGACGCTCGGATGGACCACCCCAAAGATCCGCCGGCCCGACACCGCGGACCTGTGGACCTGGCTGATCATCGTCGCCCACACCCAGCTCCGCCTCGCCCGGCCCCTCGCCGAGGACCTGCGTCGCCCGTGGGAGAAACCCGCGCCGCCGAACAGGCTCACGCCCGCCCGGGTCCGACGCGGGTTCCGCAACCGCGCGAACGCGCCCTGCCCGGCAGCCGTGCCACAACCGACACGACCCGGCCCAGGACGCCCACCCGGCACGAAGAATCGCAGGCCGACGCCCCGCTATGACGTCGGGAAGACCGTCAAACACGAACCCACACTCGAAGCCCACCGCGCCAAAATCGCAGCGGCAGCTTAAAAATCAAAGCTCAGGCAGTGAAGAAGCCGGCCTCCTCATCAACGCGCTCCTGCTACTTCCCGCCCTGACCGCGCAGCTCTTCGAGAAGCGCCGCTTGCCCGGAGACCAGCGTCTGCAGCATCCGAGTCTGGTCCTCCAACGCCTGTCCCTGTGCACGGAGGATGCGGCTGTGCTCCGCCTGTCCGGTAACGAGGACACCCACGGCTTCGGCGAGCTTCGTCAGTGTCTGGCCATGCTCGGACGGGTCCCCGGCTAGTTGAGCCCGCACGTCGTTCATCTCACTCGCGTCTTCCATTGTTCAGGTCCCTCCCTGCTCGGCTGCGGGTCCCTTTTTTAGCCTAGGCTGAGTCCGGCCTCCCTGCTGACCCCTTCTGCAATAGGGCCTGCCAGCGCCCAGGGGTCTGACGAGCCACTCTGTCGGGCCACCGAGACGTTCTTTTCCGGATCAAGGTGACCTGGTCATACGGCACAACACGATGGAATCGCTTACTGGACACCAATCCGACACAGAACTGTTGGCTCTGTCCCGCGATCGGTGGATCATGCGTTGGAAGCCGGCACTGCAGGCCTTCGACATCGCCTTCGGCGGCCGACTCTCTGTCGGCCGCCGATAACTCACACCACACGAGTTACACCGTTGGCCTCCGCGTTTCACGTCGGGCTGGGACCGGATCGTGGGCGGGAATGCGAAAGTGCCTTCTGAACTGGGACGATGAGGCTTGTCTAAGGTCTCCG
>NZ_JBSHBN010000231.1:0-11479 GCF_053612025.1 Kitasatospora sp. NPDC054768 | reverse complement strand
CCCCGGGTTCCGCGGAACCCGGGGCGCGCAACTGCCGGACGAACCTCAGGCCTTGGGGCCCGCCGACTGGACGACCTCGAAGGACCAGAGGGTGGAGCCGGAGGCGGCGGGGCGCTTGGGGGCCTCGCCGGAGGGGCCGTTCTGGTGGGCCGCCTTCATGGGGCCCTCCATCCAGGCCTTGAAGTCCTCCTCGCTGCGCCAGCGGGTGTAGACGAGGTACTGGTCGGTGCCCTCGACGGGGCGGAGGAGCTCGAACCACTCGAAGCCGTCCGAGTTCTCCACCGCGCCGGCGCGGGAGGCGAAGCGCTGCTCCAGCACCTCGCGCTGCTCGGCCGGCACCGTCAGCACGTTGATCTTGACGACGGACATGGGGCTCCTTCTGCTCCGGGGACTGCTTACGGCAGCAGTCTGCTACACCTCACGGCCGGGGCGGGCCCCCGGCCGTCCCCGTGGGCGCGAGCGGGTCGGGCTCAGGCGATCCACGGCGGCAGGACACGCTGGTCGTCGCGCGGGGCGAGGCCGCAGGCGCCCTCGGGGGTGCGGGCGTCGGGGTTGTAGGCGTGGGCGGGGGACGGGGAGGCGACGACGGCGGTGAAGCCGGTGTCGGTGGCGATCTGCCGGACAGTGTCGGCGGGGAGGACGGCGGTGTCGCCGGCGGCGAGGGTGAAGGCCTCCCCCGCCAGGTCGACCCGGGCGGTGCCGGTGAGCAGGGTCCAGATCTGCTCGGTGTCCATGGCGTGCAGCGGGCCCTTGGCGCCGGAGGCCATGTCGACGTGCCAGACGGCGAGGGCGGCGGAGCCCTGGGTGGGCGAGGCGTAGGTGGTCATGACGGCGTTCGGGGTCGCGGTGCGGCGGGCGTCGGTCCGGCGGATCACGGGCATGGTGAAGGAACCCCCTAAGATGGTCAATGAAGTTGTCTATATGGTCAATGAGGTTGTCTATCGTGTCAAGTGAAGCGCCCCCGCCGGGCTTCGAGCTGCCGCTGCGCCTGCTGCTCGCCTTCCGGACGATCATCGACGAGCTGCACGAGCGCATCGCCCGCGAGGGCCATCCCGACCTGCGCCCGATGCACGGCTTCGTCTTCCAGGCGATCGGCCCGCACGGCACCACCGCCTCCGAACTCGGCCGCCGCCTCGGCGTCACCAAGCAGGCGGCGGGCAAGACCGTCGACAACCTGGAGCAGCTCGGCTACGTCGAGCGCGCCGCGGACCCCTCCGACACCCGGCGCAAGCTGGTCCGGCTCACCGGGCGCGGGGTGGACTGCCTGGTCCGCTCCGCCCGGATCTTCGACGAGCTGCGCGAGGAGTGGGCCGCGACCCTGGGCGAGGAGCAGCTGCGGCAGCTGGAGGACGGCCTGCGCCGGCTCGCCCCCGGCGACCCGTTCCGCCTCGACACCCCGCGCTGGTTCGGGGCGCCGTAACCCCGGCACCGAGGTCAGGACCCGGGGAGCCCGAGGGTCGCGAGGGTCTGGTTCTTGTACGCCTTCACGCCGGTGATCTCGGCGCCGAACCACTCCGGCACCGAGAACGCCTCCGCCTCGGCCTCCGAACCGAACTCGACCTCGACGGTGCGCAGCCCGGCCAACTCCCCCTGGTAGACGTCCGCGTAGACGGTGACGCCGGACGCCTCGAAGGTGTAGCGGTCCTTGACCAGGCGGGCGCCCTCGGTGGCCGGCCAGAGCTCGGTGAACTCCCGCTCCCCGAGCTCGCGTTCCACCTCGATCCGTACGGGGGATCCCTCCGAGGAGGAGGCGCTCCGCTTGACGCCGAGGACGCGGCTGTCGCCGATCCGCCGCAGCCGCACCTCCGTCCCGTCGCTCTTGATCGCGATGTACCCCTGCTCGATGCGCTGCCGCACCGCCGTGCCCGGCGGCTCGAAGGCCTCCAGCAGGAACTTGCGCTCGATTTCGAGCGGCATGCCGCACCACCCTTCCCTGCCACACCCGACGGGCCGACGCATGGTCAGAACGACCGCCCCTCCCCACGGTACGGCGGCTCCGGCCCCGAGGAGTCCGGCCGGTCCCGCAGGTCCGCACAGAGCGAGGAGCTGAGCCGGTTGAGCACCCCGGCGAGCTCGGCGTACCGCTCCTCGTCCCAGTCCCCCAGCAGTTCGGCGAGCTGGGCGCGCCGGGCGGCGACCAGCCGCAACGCCACCTCCTCCCCCGGTTCGGTGAGCCGCAGCGGCAGCCCGCCGGACCGCGCCGCCAGCCCCCGGCCCTCCACCTCCCGGGCGGCCTCCTCGACGACGGCCACCGGGACGATCCGCCGCTCGGCCAGTTCGGCCGGCTCGACCGAGCCGTGCTGGTGCATCTGGAGGAGCAGCCAGCTGGAGGCGGGCCGCAGGTCCAGTCCGGCGGTCTCGGTGATCCGCCGGAAGAGGTCGCGCCGGGCCTCGCGGCCGTTCAGCACCGAGAGCGCGCGGGCGATCTCGTCCAGCGAACTGCGCTCGACCGGATTGACGCCGATGGACTCGCTGAGGTCCGGCGCGGTGACGGTGGAGCGCAGCTTCTGCTCACGCAGGAACAGCGACAGCACGAAGGCGACCACCGCGACCGGCACCGCGTACAGGAACACCCGGGTGATCGACTCGGCGTACGCGTGGTAGACCGCCGGCTGGACGGCGGCCGGCAGTTGGGGGATGACCCGCGGGTCGGCGGTGATGGCCTCCGGCTGGAAGCCGGGCGGCAGCGGCACCCCCGCCAGCGCGTCGGCGAGCCGGCTGCGCAGGCCGCTGGCGAAGACCGTCCCGAAGATGGAGACGCCGAAGGAGGCCCCGATGGAGCGGAAGAAGGTGGCGCCCGCGGTGGCCACGCCGAGGTCCTCGTAGCCGACCGAGTTCTGCACGATCAGCACCAGCACCTGCATCACCAGGCCCAGCCCGAGGCCGAAGACCAGGAAGTAGAAGCTCATCTCGGCGGTGCTGCTGTGCTCGTCCAGCCGGGAGAGCAGCAGCAGCCCGACGGTGGTCACGGCCGTCCCGGCGATCGGGAAGATCCGGTAGTGGCCGGTGCGGGCGACGATCTGGCCGGAGCCGATCGAGGTGAGCAGCATGCCGAGCACCATCGGCAGCATGTGGATGCCGGACATGGTCGGCGAGACCTGCTGGACCACCTGGAGGAAGGTCGGCAGGTAGGTCAGCGCGCCGAACATCGCGAAGCCGACGACGAAGGAGATCACCGCGACCAGGCTGAACGTCCGCGAACGGAACAGCCGCAGCGGCAGCACCGGCTCCACCGCGGTCCGCTCGACCTGGACGAAGGCGAGCAGCAGCACCAGGCCGAGCACGCCGAGGCCGACGGTCTGCCAGGAGGTCCAGGCCCAGGTGGTCCCGCCGAGCGAGGTCATCAGCACCAGGCAGGTGGCGACGGCGGCGATCAGGACGGTGCCGAGGTAGTCGATCCGGTGCTCGCGCCGGACCTCCCGCCCGTGCAGCACCGTCGCGATCACCACCAGGGCGACGATGCCGATCGGCAGGTTGATGTAGAAGACCCAGCGCCAGCTGAGGTGGTCGACGAACACTCCGCCGAGCAGCGGCCCGAGCACGCTGGTGACGCCGAACACGGCACCGAAGAGGCCCTGGTAGCGGCCGCGGTCCCGGGGGGCGACGAGGTCGCCGACGATCGCCTGGGAGAGCACCATCAGCCCGCCGCCGCCCAGGCCCTGGAGCGCACGGAAGGCGATCAGTTCGCCCATGTTCTGGGCGATCCCGCACAGCACCGAGCCGAGCAGGAAGATCACGATGGAGGCCTGGAAGAAGCGCTTCCGGCCGTACATGTCGCCGAGCTTGCCCCACAGCGGGGTCGCGGCGGTGGAGGCCAACAGGTAGGCGGTGACCACCCAGGAGAGGTGGTCGAGGCCGCCGAGGTCGCTGACGATGGTCGGCAGCGCGGTGGAGACGATGGTCTGGTCGAGGGCGGCCAGCAGCATCGCCAGCAGCAGAGCGCCGATCGGCACCCAGAGGTTGGGGACGGTGACCGCCGGCGGGCCGGTCCCGGCAGCGGCGCTCCGGTCGGACGCGGCGTGCGGCTCCGTCATGACGTCTCCGTCATGGCTTCTCCGTCGGCCATGGCTTCTCCGTCGACATCACGCGACGTCTCCGTGGGCATGGCGTCTCCGTGGGGGGTCGCGGGCCCGTCGGCCGGGCCGGCCAGATGATCACTCCCAGCTCACAACGCTCGCTGGTTCGTCCCGATTTGTTCCACCGGGTTGAGCCGAGCGTAAGCGCCGGGGACAACCGCCGCGCCCCGGGCGTTCTCCGGAGAGCCAACCGGCACCAATCGGCACAACCTCCCCGCGGGGGGACGGACGCCCCTGTCCACCCTTCGGGCGGTCCTGCATAATCAGGCGCGATCGTGCGCCCGGTTCCGCCCGGACGGCGCACCGAACAGCCGAACGACCGAACAGCCCGACGACCGAACAGCCGCCCGCGAAGTCGACGCGAAACCGAGGAGGACCGGCCGATGCCGGACCAGCACTGCCCGACGTGCGGCACCGCACGCTCCACCGGGTGCGGCTGCGTCCCGGACCCGAGCCTCACCGAGACCGCCGTCCTGCCCCACATCGAGGGCCCGCCGCTGGTCCGCCCGTACGTCCCGCAGACCGCCGACCAGCTGGCCGACGAGACCCACCCGAACGCACCGGTGGTGGACCCGTTCGCGACCACGGTGCTGCCGCCCGTACCCCCGGGGCAGCCCGGGCCGCCGGCCGCTCCGCCGCTCGGACCGGACGCGGACGCGTACGCCACCACCGTGCTGCCGCCCGTCGCCCCGGGGCAGGCCCCGTTCGGGCCGGGCGTCGGTGCCCACCCGGGCGCCGACGGCTACGCGGACGCACATGCCTACCCGGGCGCCGACGGCTACCCGGCAGGCGACGGTTACCCGGCAGGCGACGGTTACCCGGCAGGCGACGGTTACCCGGCAGCCGACGGCTACCCGGACCCCGGCGCCCACCCGGAGGCGTACGCCACCACCGTGCTGCCGTCGGTCCCGCAACCGCGAACGCCGGCCTCGGGGCCGGCCGGGAACGAGATCGGCCTCTTCTCCGTCGGCCCGGCCTCCGACACCGGTCAGGCCGCGCCCGGGCCGGAGGCCGGTGGCGGACGGGCCGCCAGGAGGGCGGCCGAACAGGCCGACCGGCACCCGCTCGCCCGGCGCAAGGGGCTGCTCGCCGGGGTCGGCGCCGCCCTGGTGGCGCTCACCATCGGTGTCGCGTACGCCGTGACGCCCTCCAACGAGCCGCCGGCCAAGCAGGCGCAGCCGCTGCCGACGACCACCCTGGCGCCCGCGCCGGTGGACCCGCCCACCCTGGCGACGCCCGTCCCGAGCGCGGCGGCGCCGACCAGCGACGCGCCGAGCCCCACGCCCACCCCCACCCGCAAGCCGAGCCCGACGAAGACGGCCACCCCGCCCCCGGCCGTCGCTCCGACCGCCGAGGCCCCGGCCGCTCCCCCCGTCACGGCTCCCACGCCGACCGCACCGGCACCGAGCACCCCCGCCCCGACCCCGACGCCCACCGCCAGCTCGACGCCGCGCGTCCTGCAGTACGGAATGAGCGGCCCCGACGTCACGGCCCTCCAGCAGAAGCTCGCCGTCGTCGTCTGCTGGGCGAGTGTGCCGGTGACCGGGCAGTACGACGACACCACCGTGAACACCGTCGGCTACGTCCAGTGGATGTGGGACGTCAAGGGCGACAAGCGGGGCATCTTCGGTCCCAACACCCGTGCCGCCCTGGACAAGCACAGCACCTGCTGACCGGAACGGCCCGGCCGGCGGTCACCCCTCGGGCCGACCGCCGGTCGTCCCCCGGATCAGCCGGTGATCGCTCCGAAGATGCTGATGCCCGCCAGCACGACCATGATCGTCGCCGCCACCCGGATGATCAACTTCATCGGCACGTACTTGAGCAGCTTCTGCCCGCCCACGATGGCGACCCCGCCGACCGCGCACAGCGCCAGCCAGGAGCCGAGGCCGACGGCCAGCGGGTCGGCGTACTTGGCGGCCAGGTTGGCGGTCATGATCTGGGTCAGGTCACCGAACTCGGCGATCGCGACGACCACGAAACTGGCCCCGGCCACCTTCCAGAAGCTGTTCGAGGACGGCTCCTTGGCCGCGTGCTCGTCCTCGTCCTCGCCGCCGTGGAACAGCAGCATCGCCGCGCCGACCAGGAACAGCAGGCCGGTGACGCCCTCCACCCAGCGGTGCGGCAGCAGCGTGAGCAGGTGCCCGGCGACGAGCGCGAGGCCCACTTGGAGGGCGAAGGCGGCGGCGATGCCCGCGAAGACGTAGCTCGCGCGGTACTTGGTGCCGAGCACCAGGCTGGCCAGCGCGGTCTTGTCCGGCAGTTCGGCCAGGAAGATGATGCCGAAGGTCAACGCGGCAACGGTGATACTCATAGGAGTCCTCGGTCGGGCTGCCCGGCCTCCGCAGGTCCGTCAGGGGACGCTTCGGCCCGACAGCACTGGTCATGGTCACAGCACTGCGGCCGAAGGTCTCGCCGGCACCGCTCATCGAGCGGTACCCCGGGCGCCGGGCCCCTGGGGGCCAGTATGTCGACGGTCCGGTGGAGGGCTACTCCCCTTCAACGGCCCCAAGCGTACCCGACGGCGTCGAGCGACCCGCCCCGGGAGGTCGACGGGCATCGACGGCGGTCGACGGAGTCCGACGGCGGTCGACGGCGGCCAACGGCGCTCGACGGAGTCCGACGGCGGCCAACGGCGCTCGACGGCGGTCGACCCCCTACCGGGCGCCCCCGTCCGGCTCGGCCGCGATCAGCCCGCGCCCGACCAGTTCCAGTACCACCACGATCGCCACCGACTCCACCGCCAGCAACCCGATCAGCACGAACAGCTGCACCGCCCCCGCCTGGACCGGCGAGGCCCCGCCCAGCAGCATCCCGACGAAGGCCCCGGGCAGGGTGACCAGGCCGACCGTCCGGGTCTGGTCCAGCGCCGGGACGAGCGAGGTCGCCGCCGCCGTCCGGCAGATCTCCAGCCGGGCGTCGCGCTCCTCGAAGCCGAGCGCCAGCGCCGCCTCCACCTCGCCGCGCCGCAGCCGCAGCTCGTCCAGGGCCCGCCGCCCGGCCAGCGAGGTCGCGCTGAGCGCCCCGCCGATCAGGATGCCCGCGACCGGGATGACGGACAGGCCCTCGGGCGGCAGCAGCCCGACGCCCAGCAGCAGGGCGAGCACCGGCAGCACCCCGGCGCCGATCGGGGCGGCCGCCCAGACCCAGGCCGGGCCCGGGGTCATCCGCCGTCCGGCGGTGCGCACCGCGACCGAGAACATCAGCACCACGAACAGCGCCGACCACCAGAGCGAACCGACCACCCAACTGATCACCGCGGCGACGGCGGCCAACTGCACCACGGCGCGCAGCCCGGCCCGCAGCACCGCGTGCCCGTGGCCGAGCAGTCCCCGCCCGGCCACCGCGACGGCGGCCAGCAGCAGCACGGCCGTGACCACCCCGAGCACCGGGGTGACCGGCAGCAGCTGGCCACCGGAGGCCGCCAGGTCCGCCGGGGCCATCAGATCCGGCCCCTTCGGATCCCACCGGTGCAGGTCCCACCCGCAGAGATCCCACCCGTGCAGATCCAATCCGTCCAGATCCGGCCCATCGGGCGCGGGCCCTCAGATCCAGCTGGTGAACCACATCCGGTCCTGCCAGGACGACATCGGGATCACCTCCGCCGTGTACAGCGGGTAGAAGAAGGCGAAGCAGCCGACGATCGCGAGCACGATCGCCCCGGCCCCGATCGCCCCGATCCGGCGTCGCTCGGGGGTGCACCCGGGCGGGCCGAGCACCGCCCCGAGCATCTGGGCGACGGCCAGGCACAAGAACGGCACCAGCACGACCATGTAGAAGGAGAAGATCGTCCGCTCCTGGTACCGGAACCAGGGCAGGTAGATCCCGGCCACCGCGCACAGCACCGCGCCCGAGCGCCAGTCCCGCCGGAAGAACCAGCGCCACAGCAGGTAGACCAGCGCGAAGCAGGCCGTCCACCACAGGAAGGGCGTACCGAGGCCGAGGATCTGCGAGGCGCAGCCGCCCGAGGAGGTGCAACCGCGCTGCCCGTACGGGATCTGCTCCCAGTACATCGAGACCGGGCGGCCGTCGACCAGCCAGGCGAAGGGGTTGGACTGGTAGGTGTGCGGGGTGCTCAGACCGGTGTTGAAGTCGTACATCTGCGAGTGGTAGTGCCACAGGCTGCGCAGTGACGCGGGCACCCAGCTCATCGGGACCTGCGGCAGCGGGATGCCGAGGACGCTGTCCGGGGAGAGCCCGGCGCGCCCGTCGGCCCAGTGCCGGTCGTAGCCGCCCCCGCCGGTCGGGCCGGAGCCGCCGGTGGCCAGCCAGCCGCTCCAGGCGCCGACGTACAGCACCAGGGCGGAGCCGACCATGGCGAGGAAGGCGGGGACGGCGTCCCGGCGCAGCATGGAACGCCAGGGGCGGCGGGCGCCGGCGGCGCGGCGGCCGGACTGGTCCCACAGGACGGTCAGGACGCCGAAGGCGGCGAGGATCGGGGCGCCGTTCCACTTGACCGCGCAGGCGGCGCCGAGGAGCACCCCGGCGGCGATCCGCCAGGGGCGCCACCCGAGCCGGACGGCGTCGCCGCCGACGGTCTCGGCGGCGACGGCGAGCCGGGCGCGGACGTGGTCGCGGTCGCGGTCGATCAGCAGGCTGCCGAAGGCGGCGAGCACGAAGAACATCTGAATGCCGTCGAGCAGGCCGACCCGACTCATCACCAGTTGGAGGCCGTCCACCGACATCAGCAGCGCGGCGGTGCAGCCGATCAGGGTGGAGCCGAAGAGGCGGCGGCCGATCCGGGCCAGCATCAGCACGGTGACGGTGCCGAGCAGGGCGGTCATGAACCGCCAGCCGAAGGGGTTCAGTCCGAACAGCTGCTCGCCGACCGCCATCACCCATTTGCCGAGCGGCGGGTGGGCGATGAACTCGGGCGCGGAGGTCAGCGGGATCGACTGCGGGGCGGACAGGATGTCGGCGTTGGCGTGGTCGGGCCAGGTGCCCTCGTAGCCCTGCTGGAGCAGGGACCAGGCGTCCTTGGGGTAGTACGTCTCGTCGAAGACGAAGGAGTCGGGGTGGCCGAGGTTCCAGAACCGCAGCAGGCCGGCGAAGAGCGCCACGGCGATCGGTCCGAGCCAGCCGGAGCGGTCGGCCGCCCAGCGGACCAGGCCCCCGCGCGGGGCCGGTGCCGGGGCGGCGGTGGCCGGGGCCGCCGGTGGGTGCGTGAGCGCCGCTTGCGTCATAGCCTCGCCGATTCGCCTGTCTGCTCTGTCCGGGTCCTGGCTCCGCCCGGGTCGTGCCGCTCCGGCCGGGGCAGGGCGGTCAACAGCCACTGACACTATGTGGCGGTGCGCGCGAAGCCAAGCGCGACGGGCGCCGACCAGGTGACCTGGTCGGCGCCCGTTTCGAACCCCCTTGCCGCCCGTTCCGCTACGCGGCGGTCTGCAGCTCCCGGACCGGGACGGTGTGGACCACGGCCGGGGCCGGGTTGTCCTGCTCCGGCGTGAGGTACGGGCGCAGCCGCAGCGCCATGGCGACGATCAGCAGCGTGGAGCCCGCCATGGCCGCCAGGTAGAGCGGCCAGGTGCCGGAGCCGACCAGCAGCACGCCGACGGCCGGGCCGACCGCGATCGCGATCTGCTTCACCAGGGCGTACCCGGCGTTGTAGGTGCCGAGCAGCCGGGCCGGGGCGAGGTCCGCGACGATCGGGCCCATGGTGGGCGCGAGCAGCGACTCGCCGACTCCGAAGAGGGCGTAGATCGAGACGATGGCGACCGTGGCGGCCATGGTCTCGGTCCGTATCAGGCCGGCCACCAGGGCCATCGCCCAGGCGCCGAGCCAGACCACGCCGGCCGCGGCCATCGCGGTGGTGCGGCGGCGCTTGGCGGTGATCCGCACCATGAACATCTGCAGCACCACGATGGTCAGCGCGTTGGCGCCGATCGCGAAGCCCAGGGTGGAGGGCGCGGTGCCGACGGTGTCGGTGGCGAAGGCCGCGACGCCGGACTCGAACTGGCCGTAGCAGGTGAAGAAGATCAGCCCGGCGAGGATGCTGAGCCGCACCATCGCCTTGTCGGCGAGCAGGGCGCGCAGACCGGTCGGGCCGTCGGCCTTCCCGTGGACGGCGGTCAGCTGGGTCCTGGGCATCCGGGCGGTGCCGGTGACCAGGGCGAGGCCGAGGAACGTCACCGCCTCGATGGTGAACAGCCGGGTCAGGCTGGCCGGGTCCGACACGTTCACGATCTGCCCGCCGACCAGCGCACCGATGCCCATGCCCAGGTTGACCAGGGTGAACTGGAGCGCGAAGGCGTGCGAGCGGGTGGCCGCCGTGGAGCAGCGGACGATCATCGTGGCGAGCGCCGGCTGGCAGGTGGTGACACCGGCGCCGAACAGGAAGGAGGAGACCAGCAGGGCCGGGGTGCCGGTGGCGTGGCCGAAGGCGAACGCACCGGTGGCGGCGAGCGCCGTACCGGCCAGCAGCACCGGGCGGGGACCGTACCTGTCGATGCCGCGGCCGGTGAACGGCAGGACGGCGAGGGCCGCCAGCGCGAAGACGGTGAACACCATCCCGGCCGCCAGCGAGCCCAGTCCGCGCACCTGGTCCACGTACACGAACATGTACGGCATCGTGAACCCGCTGCCGAACGCACTGAGCGCGTTGCCGATCTGGACGCGGCGCAGCGGGCCGCCCGCTCCACGCCGCTGCTGCCTCTGCTGCTTCACCGTGCCGGTCACCGTGCACATCCCTTCCTGGTTTCAACTGGATACTCTTAAGTCCAGAAGATTTCAGAGCTAAAGTTTGACGAGATAAAGTCTTAGCACCCGAAGGCTGCGGAGTCAAAGGCTTAAGGAGTGCACCCTCGTGCGACACTGGTCCGCATGACTACGGACAAGCCGCCGCCGGCTGCCGGCAAGCCCGCCCCGGCCACCCCCCTGGAGTTCGGCATCGCCGAGCAGGTGGCCCTCTACCAGCGGGAATTCCCCACCGTCGACCCCCAGGTGGAGACGATCGTGCAGACCCTCAACCGGGTCTCCCGGCGGATGGGCGTGGCGTACGACCGGCAGCTGACTGTGCTCGGAATCACCTCCGCCGAGTGGGAGGTGCTCAAGGCGCTGGTGGTGTCCGGCAGCCCGTACCGGCTCGGGCCGGGCGAGCTGGCCAAGCGCCTCGGGCTCACCCCGGCGGCGATGACGCACCGGATCGACCGGATGGTGGCGGACGGGCTGGTCACCCGGGAGCGGGACGAGACCAACCGGGTGCGGGTGATCATCGAGCTCACCGAGACCGGCCGCGACAAGTGGCTGGAGTCGATGCGGATGGCCGCGGTCTTCGAGGAGGAGCTGCTCCAGGACGTCGTGGGCGAGGAGCGGACCGCGCTCTCCGCGATGCTGGGCCGGATGCTGCGGCGGATCGAGGAGAGCCGGCCGGACGCGCTCGGGCGCACCACCGGCCTGGACTGACC
>NZ_JBSHBN010000230.1:0-11607 GCF_053612025.1 Kitasatospora sp. NPDC054768 | reverse complement strand
CCCCCCCCCCCCCCCCCCCGCGGGGAGGAACGTCAGCGCACCAGTTGGGCGGCCCGGGGGCCGGTCCGCTCCAGCCACCAGTGGGCGACCAGCAGATTGACCACCCAGCCCGCCCAGTTGGCCACCTCCAGGAGTACCGGGAGGTCGAGCTTGAAGCCGGGGATGTACCCCATCAGCTCCACCACCACCCGGCCCCAACTCGTGCCGAGGGCCATCGCGAAGCTGTAGACCATCCAGCGCCGGTGGTCGACGAACCGGCGCTGCAGCGCGGCCCGCAGCCCGAGCACGGTGGTGAGCAGCCACAGCCCGCCCATCATGGCCAGGCCGATCCTGCCGCTCGGGGCGGTGGAGTAGGGCAGCAGCACCAGGGCCAGCAGGCCGCCGGGCAGGGCCCCGGCGAAGATGTACACCCGGCCGCTGATCCGGTGCACCGTCGGGTGGTTGCGGCGTATCCAGGGCAGGACCTGGAGGAAGACCGTCACCATCGAGATGTTGCCGAAGACGACGTGCCCCACCAGGACGGCGTAGTGCGCCGGGAAGGACGGGTCCAGGGGGATCCTGGCCTGGCCCGGGCCGCCGGTCAGGTACCGGGGGAAGGCGTACACCAGATTGAAGACCACGAGGACGGCCAGGGCCGTCACCCATGGGCTCTGCCACCAGCTCGGTGCGGTCGCGCCCGCTCCGGTGCCGGGTCTCGTGCGTTCCGGTCCGGCGGCCAGGGCCCCGGACGGCTTCGTGTTCCGTGTCACCGCTGATCCTCGACTTCCGTTGGGTCCGGGTGGTTCAGTGGTGGTACTCGCCGGCGTTGGCGTCCAGGCAGTGGCCGGTGACGGCGCGGGAGAGCGGGGACATCAGGAACAGCACGGCGTCGGCGATCTCGTCGGGCTCGGGGAGCCGGCCGAGGTCGAGGGTGGCCGCGATCTCGTCGTAGATGTCCTGCACGGTGACGCCGCGCTGCGCGGCCCAGTGGCCGAAGCCCTCGCGCAGGGCGTCCGCCCAGATGTAGCCGGGGGCGACGGTGTTCACCCGGATGCCCTGCGGGCCGAGCTCGGTGGCCAGGCTCTGGGCCAGCGACAGCAGGGCGGCCTTGCTCATCTTGTAGGCGCCGAACAGCCGCTTGGAGTGCCGGATCACCGCGGAGTTGATCATGACGACCGAGCCCCGGTTCTCGGCCAGGGCGGGGGCGAACAGCCGGGTGAGCCGCAGCGCGGCGTAGACGTTGGTCTCGAACCCGGCGCGCACGTCCGCGAATTCGACCTCGCCGAGGTCGACCAGCGGGGGCACCGCGAAGGCGTTGTTGACCAGGGCGTCGATCCGGCCGAAGGCCTCCGTCGCGGTCTTGACCAGGGCGGCGGCCGACTCGTCGTCGGTGATGTCGGTCGGTACGGCCAGTGCCCGGCGTCCGGTGCGCTCGACCTCCGCGGCGATCTCGGCGAGCCGGGAGGCGGTCCGGGCGGCGAGCACCACGTCCGCCCCCGACTGCGCGGCGCGCAGGGCGATGGCCCGGCCCAGACCGGGGCCGACCCCCGAGACCACGACGACCTTGTTCTCAAGCATCCTGATCCTCCAGCAAGTCCGGCTGTGCGTCGGTTGGTTCGATCGACAGTGCGTGGCGGAACACGTTCCGGGGGTCGTACGCCCGCTTGACCCGCTGCAGGCGCGGGTAGTTGCCGCCGTAGTAGAGCGCCGACCAGGGCACCCCCGAGGTGTTGAGGGCGGGGTCGGCCAGGTCGCGGTCGGGGTAGCCGATGTAGGCGCCGTCGGTGAACCCGTCGGGGACGGGGACCCCGCCGGTCCCGGCGTGGACCTCGCGGTAGAACTCCCGGACCCAGGCGATGCAGGCCTCGTCCTGGTCCGCGGACAGCCAGAAGCCGCCGCTGTAGAGGACCTTGAGGATCGAGTCCCGCTGGGCCGTGGCGGTGGCGTCGGGGGCGACGGTGTTGACCCTGCCGCCGAAGCCGGCGACCACCAGGCACGACATCGGGTTGATGTGCTCCGGATCGCTCAGGTAGCGCCAGACCACCCCGAGCTGGTGGTCGGTGAAACCCTTGCGCAGGTAGGCGGCCTTGTCCTTGTAGCGCCCCTTGGGGTCGTTCGGGAAGCTGTACGAGGGCAGCCAGGAGCTCAGCCAGGGCACGACCTCGGTGACGTGCACCGACGGTTCCACCCCGACCCCGGCGCTGACCGCGTCGAAGTGCTCGGCCAGCACCTTCTCGGCGTCCGGCCCCTCGTGGTCGATCACCACGACCATCCCGAAGGCCCCGGAGTTCCGGTGGGTGACGATCAGGTTGCTCCACAGGCCGGCCGTCGGCGCGTCGGCGTCGTCGTGCTCCTCGTACCAGGTGCAGTAGTTGCGCAGCAGGGTGGCGAGGGCCTCCTCGGTCATGCCCTCCCAGGGCCACATGACCGTCCGCTTCCACACCCGGGCCGGAGCCCGGGGAAGCAGGAGGGCCGGGTCGGCCGAGTCGGCCCCCGGGGTGCGCAGCCAGAACCTGGTCACCACACCGAAGTTGCCGCCGCCACCGCCGGTGTGGGCCCACCAGAGGTCGTGGTGCGGGTCCTCGGGGTCGGCGCTCGCCACCACGGCACGGGCCCGGCCGGACTCGTCGACGACCACCACCTCGACGGCATGGAGGTGGTCGACGACCAGGCCGTCGCGGCGCGAGAGGTGGCCGTAGCCGCCGGCCGTGAAGTGGCCGCCGACGCCGACGTCCAGGCAGGTGCCGGCCGGGACCGTCACGCCCCAGCGCTTGAAGAGGGTCCGGTAGACGTCCCCGAGCAGGGCGCCGGAGCCGACCTCGATCGCGCGCCGGTCGGGATCGTAGGAGATGCCGTTCAGCTGGGACACGTCCAGCAGGACCCGGACGTCGGGGGAGGCGGTGAAGTCCTCGAAGCAGTGCCCGCCGCTGCGGACCGCGATCCGCCGGCCGGTCGCCACCGCCTCGTCGACGGCCGCCACCACCTCCTCGGTGCCGGTCACCACGTGCACCTGGTCGGGCCGTCCGACGAAGCGGTGGTTGTAGCCCTGGACGAGGTTCTCGTACCGCGGGTCCCCGGGCCGGATCACCACCGGCCCGGTCGGATCAACGGTCCTGTCGGTCATGCTCGTTCGTCCTTCCACGGGCCGGACGCGCGCGGCGCCGGCTGTCGGGTCCCGGGGGTCCTGCGCGGGGGCCCGGGGGCCGCGCCCCGCCCCAGCGGGGGGCCCCCCGGGCGGGGGAGGTCCGGCTAGCCGGCCACCGCGCCGGAGCCGGACGTGGCTGCGAACAGTTCGGGGGCGACGTCCTCGGCCATGGCCCTGGCCGACTGCCAGGCGACCTCGTGCGTGGTGCCGACACCGCCGCAGAGCAGCACGAAGCGACGGAAGCCGGCGGACGTCAGCGCCTCCAGCTTGGCCCGGACCGTCTCGACCGAACCGACCAGGGCGAAGGGGTTGCGGAGGTAGGACTCCGCGGGGGCCTCGAACACGCCCTGCACGCCGGTGTCGCCCTCCTTCGCCAGCGAGGACAGCGGGCTGTCGGCGGGGTCGGCGCCGGCCATCCGCGCCAGCACCCCGCCGGCGGTCTCGATGTGCGAGACGAAGCCGTCGCGGACGAGCTCCGCGGCCTCGCGGTCGGTGTCGGCGATCACGGTGAAGCAGCTCGCCGCGACGTTCGCCATGGAGAGCTCGTGCCCGTGCTCCTTGCCGACCTCCAGGTAGCGGTGCAGGCGCGCGACCATCTCCTCCACGCTGATCTTCGACATGCCGCCGGCCGCCGGGTCGAGGTTCAGCCCGGTGAAGACGTTCCAGCCGCGGCGGGCCGCCATGGCGAGGGACTCGTCCGTCTCCGCCGCCACCCACAGCGGCACGCTCGGCTGGACCGGCCGGGGCCAGACGGTGACCTTCGCGACCTCGGCGTCCTGGAGGAAGGCCGTGTACGCGGGGGTCAGGTCGTCCTTCGCCACCGGGTGGTCGATCCGGTTGACGGCGCCGTCGATGAGGTCGGCGTTGTGCTCGAAGGCGGCCCGGTCGCCGCGCCGGCCGAGGCCGATCTCCAGCCGCCCGCCGGAGAGCACGTCGATCATGTTGAACTGCTCGGCGAGGTGCAGGGGGTGGTGCAGCAGGGCCAGGTTCACCCCGGAGACCAGCCGGGCCCGGGTCGTCCGCGCGGCGATCGCGGCCAGCATGACGTTCGGGTGCGGGGAGATCGACGACGGGCCGAAGTGCTCCGGCAGGCTGAGGCCGGCGTAGCCGAGGCGCTCCGCCTCGACGCAGTGGTCGAGGTAGGTCTCGTAGAGGCGGGCCCCGAGCACCGGGTCCCACTCCTCCGGCGAGCGCGATCCCGACGGCGCGTAGGTGAGGTTGTCCCAGTAGACGAACTTGACGCTGTTCGGGTCCTCGGAGAGTGTGCTCATGCCGGTGGTTCCCCTCTGTTCGCAAGGCTCGCAGTGGATGTGAATCAATCTAGCCAGGCGGCCGGAGGCCGCCATCTTCCAGATTGCCCGCGTGGTCCGGGCCGGTTTCAGACCGTGCCCGGGGCCTCCAACGACCTGGCCAGCGCGGCGGCGTCGGAACGCACCCGGCCTCCGAGGCGGGGGCGCTGACCGGTGTCGGAGTACTGCCGGGGCCGGCTGCCGCCGGTGCGGCGCAGCACGGTCATGCTGTTCTGCCGCAGCTTGCGGCTCTCCAGCAGGTTGAGCATCTCGAACTCGCCGGGGGCCATCCGCTGGGTGTCGGCGATGTACTCCAGGATCGCCTCGCCCTCGGGGTAGGTCATCAGGTAGTGCATGACCACGATCCCGCCGTCCGGATCGATCAACTCCCAGAAGTTCTCGAAGAAGTAGAGGCAGTCCCAGGCGTCCACCCAGGCGAAGTCGATCGGCCGGAACTCCTCGGGGAGGCGTCCGACGGCCCCGCGCATGTCGGAGTTGACGACGGTGACGCGCTCGGCGAGGCCGAGCTCGCCCAGCACCTCCGTCACCAGCGGGGCCGAGGAGCCGGCGTCCGAGAGGTCGTCGACCGCCACGAACCGCGGCCGGTACGGCTCGCGGTAGCCGCCCGGCAGCAGCAGCGCCGGCTCGCTGTCGATCCACGCCTCGTCCAGCTCCCGGCCGTCCGTGAGGTACGGCAGGGTCTTGCGGACCAGCGCCGCGGCCTCGGCGCCGGCCAGTTCCTCGGCCTCGGCCAGGGCCTTCGCCAGGAACGGGGTGGTGTAGCCCATGCCGACCTCCAGCACCCGGTGGGGCCGGACCAGGTGGATCAGCTGGGAGAGCAGCGGCGCCACCACCTCCGTTCCCATGCCCGGCACCCGAAGCCGCTCGACCGCGGTCCGGAAGCGCTCGTCGGGGATCGTGTCACGCGTCATCGCCGGTACCCCTGCCCTGCTGGTGCTCGATGGCCTGGTAGAGCGCCTTGATGTTGCCGCTGCCGAAGGAGCGGGCACCCATCCGCTCGATGACCTCCAGGAAGAGGGTGTTGCGGGGGTGCACGGACTTGGCGAAGATCTGGAACAGCTGCCCGTCGTGGTCCTGGTCGATCAGCAGGTTCAGCCGCTCCAGCTCCGCCACCGAGTGCCGCAGCGGGGTGAGCCGGTCCGGCAGCAGCCGGTAGTACGCCGGGGGGGTGCCCAGGAACTCCACGCCCCGGGCGGCGATCGCGTCGACCGAGCGCACGATGTCGTCCGTGGTGAAGGCGATGTGCTGCACGCCCGGACCGCCGTGGTCCTTCAGGAAGGAGTCCAGGTGGCCGGAGACCTCGGACGGGTCGGGGGTGATCAGGGTGAAGGTGACCGTGCCGCCCTGCACCACGTTGGTGATCATCACCTGGCCGTTGACCTCGATCCGCTCCGTGAAGATCGGTTCGAAGTCGAGGACCTCGCGGTAGAAGGCCACCGTCGTGTCCATCTGCCCCGGCTCGACGCAGATCGCGAAGTGGTCGACCTCCCGCAGGCCGCAGTCCGGCCCGGCCGGGCCGGCGTCGGCCGGCGTCAGCCCGGGCAGCAGCCGCTCGTCGCCGCCCGCCGGGCGCTCGACGAAGGTGTGGGCGATGTCGCCGACGCCCATGATCGTGGCGGTGACCACGTCGCCGTGCGCGACCGGCGCCGACACCGGCCGGGCGCCGCGGCGCACCGCCGTGGCGAAGGCCGCCCGGGCGTCCGGGACGCGCAGCGCGATGTCGGCCACCCCGTCGCCGTGCTTCTCGACGTAGGCCGCTCCCGGGTGGTCCCCCACCACCGGCCGGCTGAGCAGCAGCCGGATCCCGTTGGCGCCCAGCGCCACCGAGCGCAGCTCCCGCGCCTGCGGGGGCGAGCTCGCATACACTTCCAGGCCGTACCCGCGGACCAGCCACTCGGTGGTGACCGCCAAGTCGGCGACGTAGCAGGTGATGTGGTCGACGAGCATGCCGCCGAAGGTCTCCTGACCCGCGTCGAGGCTCATGTTCCGGACTCCTCGTCAGTCGTCGGGCTGCCCAGGGAGGCGCCCGGTGAGGCCGTTCGGCCCCAGATCCGTCCAGTGCTCGTTCACGTAGGCGAGGGCGGTGGTCCGGTCGGACGGCCCGTGCTCGGGCGTCCAGCCCGCCGGTACCGCGGCGTCGGCCGGCCAGAGCGAGAACTGGCCGCGCGCGTTGACCAGGACCGTGAACTCGCCGTCGTCGGCGTCGAAGGGGCTGCTCATTCCCGCTCTCCTTCCGGTCGGTCCAGCAGGCCCTCCAGGGCCGCCACCGAGGGAACGTCGAAGAACTGGGTGACGGTGAGCGGGATCCTCAGCTCGGCCCGGATCCGGCTGACCAGCCGCATCGCGGCCAGGGACTGGCCGCCGAGCTCGAAGAAGCTGTCGTCGACCCCGATCTCCGGCACCTCCAGCACCTCGGCGAACAGGGCGCACAGCTGCCGCTGCCGCTCGGTCGCCGGCGCCCGGCGGGTCGAGCCGGTCACCGGCTCGGGCAGCGCCCGCCGGTCCAGCTTGCCGTTGGGGGTCAGCGGGAGGGCCGGCACGCTCACGAAGGCCGTCGGCACCATGTACGCCGGCAGCTGCTCCACCGCGTGCGCCCGCAGCGCACCCGCCTCGATCCCGTCGGACTCCGGGACGTAGTACGCCACCAGGCGCTTCTCCCCGGACTCCGACTCCCGTGCCACGACGGCGACATGGGCCAGGCCGGGATGGCGCGCCAGTACCGCCTCCACCTCGGCGGGCTCCACCCGGAAGCCCATCACCTTGAGCTGGTCGTTGGCCCGGCCGAGGTACTCCAGCAGGCCGTCCCGGTCGACCCGGACCAGGTCCCCGGTGCGGTACATCCGTTCGCCCGGCGCGTCGAAGGGGTTGGCCACGAACCGCTCGGCCGTCAGATCGGGCCGGTTGACGTAGCCGCGGGCCAGGCCGCGGCCGGCGATGTGGAGCTCGCCCACCCCGCCGACCGGCACGGGCCGCAGCCCGGCGTCCAGGACGTGCAGCCGGACGTCGTCCATCGGCCGGCCGACGCCCACCGGGCCCGTGGCGAGGTAGGGGGCGGTCATCGGCGCGCTGGTGCTGAACAGCGTCGCCTCGGTGGCGCCGTACATCGCCCGCACCACCAGGGCGGGGTTGTGCTCCAGCACCCGCTGGACGGCCGAGGGGGCGATGACGTCGCCGCCGGTGAGCACCTCGCGCACACCGGCGAGGCAGCCCGGATCCTCCTCGGCCAGCACCCGGAACAGTCCGGCGGTCAGGTGGATGCCGGTGATCCGCTCCTCGGCGATCAGCCGGCGCAGGGCGTGCACGTCGAGGTCGCCCGGCGGGGCCACCACGATCCGCCCGCCGTGCAGCAGCGGCACCCAGAACTCGTACGTGGAGACGTTGAAGGCGTACGGCGCCACCATCAGCACCCGCTCGTGCCGGCCGTCCGCCCAGATCGAGTCCAGGGCCAGGCCGAGCGCGTCCCGGTGGGCGATCGCGACGCCCTTCGGCACCCCGGTGGAGCCCGAGGTGTGGATCACGTAGGCGAGGGCGTCCGGGCCGGTGGGGACGGCCGGGTCCGTCGCGGGGTAGCCCGCGAGGCCCTTCTCGCCCTCGACGACGACCACCTCGGCGCCTTCCGGCAGGCCCTGCCGGCTCATCGCCTCGTCGGTCAGCAGCACCGGCGCCGCGCAATGCTCCACGATCCACTGCTTGCGCGGCAGCGGGTAGGCGCTGTGCAGCGGGAGGTAGCACCCGCCGGCCTTGAGCACGGCCAGGATCGCCACCACCAGGTCCGCCGACCGCTCCATCAGCACCGCGACCGGCGACTCGGCCCGCACGCCGAGTTCGCCCAGCCGGTGCGCCAGCCGGTTCGCCCGCTCGTCCAGCTCGCGGTAGCTGAGCCGGACTTCACCGGACGACACGGCGATCGCGTCCGGTGTCCTGAGCGCCTGTTGCGTGAAATGCCCCTGAAGGGAAGGGGAAGCCACCATGCCCTCCGATCCTCATCGATTGGTTGTCGGTACCCGGATCAGCTGTCGAGCAGCCCGTGGACGGAATCACTCAGGTCGGCGAAGGAGGACAGATCGGGTACCGTCCACCCGTTCAGGTCGTACTCCGCCAGGCACTCGTCGACCAGGCCCTTGTAGGAGTCCAGCTGGCCGTTGGCGAGCTGGGCGAAGAGCAGCTCGATCCGGGTGTTCTCGTGACTGCCCGCGTAGTTGCGCTCGTAGAGCTCGTGGCGGCCGCCGAACTCGCTGCCGACGGCGTCCCAGAGCAGTTTCATCACCTTGACCCGCTCGACCGCGTCGACGCCGCCGGAGCCGCGGAGGAACCGGTCCAGGTAGGGCCGGATCTCCGGATTGCCGAAGTCCTTGGCACTGGAGTTGACGTAGATCAGCCCGCTGGCCACGTCCTGGAGGACGATCTCCCTGATCCGCGGGTAGCCCGTCTGCATGAACCACCGGTAGGCCAGGCCGTACTGGGAGTTGGGCAGCACCGCGCCGTTGCGCCAGGCGACCGGGTTGCGGGCGGCCGCGTCGGACAGTCCCCAGAACAGGTTGCGCCAGGCCAGCACCTCGCCGAGCCGGCTCTGCACCCCGCGGAAGTCCCCGGTGCCGGTGATGTCCAGGGCCTTGGCCAGCAGGCCGGCGATGAACTCCAGCTTCACCGCGAGCCGGGTGCAGCCGTGGAAGGTGAACCGCTCGATGAAGCCGGACTGGCCGGTGAACATCCGGATCTTCTCCGGCTGCCCGTAGACGAAGACGTTCTCCCACGGGATGAGCACCTTGTCGAGCACCAGGATGGTGTCGTTCTCGTCCAGCCGGGAGGAGAGCGGATGGTCGAACGGGCTGCCCATCGCCGCCGCCGTCGCGGTGTAGGACGGGCGGCAGATCAGCTTCATCCCCGGCGCGTTCATCGGCACGGTGGCCACCAGCGCGAAGGTGCGGTCCTTGATCGGCAGGCCGTAGTGCGCGATGAAGTTGTAGTGCGTCAGCGCGGAGCCGGTGGCGACCACCTTCGCGCCGGACACCACCAGGCCGGCGTCGGTCTCCCGCTCGGCGTGGATGAAGACGTCCTTGACCTGGTCCGGCGGCAGGGACCGGTCGACCGGCGGGTGCACGATCGCGTGGTTCCAGTACAGCACCTTCTCCTGCGACTCGGCGTACCAGCGCCGGGCGTTGTCCGCGAACGGCTCGTAGAAGTCCGCGTTGGCGCCCAGGGTGCCGAGGAAGGAGGCCTTGTAGTCGGGGCTGCGGCCCATCCAGCCGTAGCTCATCCGCGCCCAGGCGGCGATCGCCTGCTGGTCGCCGACCAGGTCCTCCGCGCTGCGCGGGGTGGTGAAGAAGCGGTGGGTGTAGCCCTCGCCGCCGCTGTCGACCGGCGCGGTCAGCACGGGCCGGTGCCGGGGGTCGTGCAGGGCGTCGTAGAGCCGTGCGGTCATCCGGACCGGATTGTGGAACGCCGGGTGGGCGGTGACGTCCTTGACCCGATCACCGTAGAGGTAGATCTCCCGGTCGTCGCGCAGGCTCTCGATGTACTCCGCCCCGGTCAGCGGGCGAGTTCCGCGCGCATTGCCGGCGGTGGTTTCCCGGGCTTCGGCCATCAGACGCCTCTCCTTGCTGCCAGTTCACCGGACGGATCGAGACTGACAGCCCGGGAGCGGCGGTGGCTTCTCCCGACGTGCGCCGCTTGCGGACCCGGGCGGCCCGGGCGGTCCGCACGGCCCGGACTCAGCACGAGCGGAGATGCCCGCGGTCCGCCGCCCCCGGAGCATGAGCATCTGGATCTGCCAGGCCTGCGCAGGAGGGACTCCGGAATGAGCAAGCGAATCGACATCGACATCGTGGTGCCGCTCTACCCGTTCATGCCGTACTTTCTCGACCGGACGAGGGAGTTGGCGGAGAAGTTCACGGCCAACCACCCCGAGTACCGGATCCGGGTCAGCGGCGCCGACTGGCTGTCGGTGCCGCAGACGGTCCACGACGCCGTCCAGCAGGGCGGCGCGCCGACCATCGCGCAGTACTTCTACACGTCGACCCGGGACGCCCTCGACGCCCGACGGCCCGACGGGTCGCCGCTGTTCACCTCGGTCGAGCGGGCGATCGCGGGCCGCACCGAGATCCTCGGCGAGCCGGTCGTGCTCGGCGACGTGGCGCCCGCCGCGCGGCACTACTACACCCACGACGGCGCGGTGGCGGCCATGCCGCCGCTCACCTCGACCACGCTGCTGTACGCCAACACCACCCTGCTGGAGCGGGCCGGGATCACCGAGGTCCCGCAGACCTGGGCCGGGATCGAGGCCGCCTGCCGGGCCGTCGCCGCGCTCCCCGACGGGCCGGCCCACGCGATCACCTGGCCCAACCACGGCTGGTGGTTCCAGCAGTCGGTGGCCCAGCAGGGGGCGCTGCTGGCCGACCACGACAACGGCCGCTCCGGTCGCGCGGAGACGCTGTACCTCGACTCGGACGCGATGCTCGCCTACGTCGACTGGTGGCGCGGGCTGCACCGGGCGGGCCTGTACCGCTACCACCCGAGCCGGGTGAACACCGAGGTCGACTGGGACGGCAACTTCCGCGCCTTCGCCGACCAGGAGGTCGCCTTCGTGCTCACCACCTCGGTCGAGGCGGCCCGGATGGCCCAGGCAGGCCTGGACGGCGGCTTCGTCGTCCAGGCCTGCCGGATGCCGTACAACGACCGGGTGCCCTACGCGGGCAACGTGATCGGCGGCGACGCGCTCTGGCTGGCCGCCGGCCTGGACCGGGAGACCGAGGACGGCGCCCTGGCCTTCATGCAGTACCTGAACACGCCGCGCACCGCCGCCGAGCGGCACCGGGAGACCGGCTTCATCCCGGTCACCGGCGGTGCGATCGACCTGCTGGAGCAGGAGGGCTGGTTCGAGCGCAACCCGCACTTCCGCACGGCGCTGGACCAGCTCGCCGCCAACTCCGGTTCGCCGGCCGCCCGGGGCGCGCTGCTCGGGGAGTTCGCCGGGATCCAGGACATCCTGACCACCGCCATGCACGACGTGCTGGTCACCGACGTGGAACCGCGGGTCCGCTTCGCACAGGCGAACGCCGAGGCCCAGCTGCTGCTGGACCAGTACAACGACGCCTGCCGGGGCCTGCGCCCCCGCGGCCCGATCAGGGTCGGCTGACGACAGGGCCGACGGTCCCCGCCGCACGCGGCGGGGAC
>NZ_JBSHBN010000229.1:0-11788 GCF_053612025.1 Kitasatospora sp. NPDC054768 | reverse complement strand
GTCCCGGCCCGTCCCCGTTCGTGGCCCCCGTCCGCGTCTCCCGTTTCCTCCGGCGCGCCGTTCCCCGGCCCCGGCCGCCTACCGCTCGGACGGGTAGTGGGCGAGGCCCGAGGCGAGCAGGCCGAAGGCCCGGTCGACCGCCGCCTCGACCCGGGCCCGCACGGCTTCGGCCGGCTCCCCGGCCACCATGGCCCGCCGGATCTCGCCGAGCACCGCCCGGTGGGCCCCCGTGACGGCTCCGGCCACGATCCGGGGGAGCGGGTCCTCCGGCGCGGCTCCCGACTCCTCGGCCAGGGCGGCCGCGAGCGCCGCCTCGGCCCGTTCGCCGAGCTCCAGCAGCCGGGCCCGGAGTGCGGCGCTGTCCTCGACGATCCGCCAGAACGCCGCCATCCCCGGATGCAGTCCGACCGTCGGCTCCCCGCTCGCGAAGGCCGCCAGCAGGTCGGCCCGGACGGCGTCCGCGGCCGAGCTGCCCGCGGGGCGGCGCCGGACCACCCCGGCCAGGTGGGCGACGACTTCCTCCTGCCGGTCGAAGAACAGGTCCTCCTTGGTGGGGAAGTAGTTGAAGACCGTGTTCGGTGAGACCCCGGCGGTCCGGGCCACCTCGACCACCGTGACCCGGTCGAAGCCGCGTTCGGCGAACAGGCCCATGGCGGTGTCGGAGAGCAGCTCCCGGGTCTGCTGCTTCTTGAGTTCGCGAAGTCCCATGGCCGGATCCTATCCGCAGTGCATGGTGTCACTCCAAAGTTGCAGTGACACCAAAAATATCCGCTACGGTGGCGGCATGACCTTCACCTTCGGCATCTACCCCGGCGGACTGGCCGGTGACGACACCGGCGTGATCGCGCCCGTCCGCCCCGACGACCCGGCCCGGATCACCGCCGCCCTGCGCGAACTCCAGGGCGGTGCGGCGGAGTTCCTGGTCCGCGCCTACCGCTCCTACCCGGGCGGCGAGCACACCCCCGCGCGGCCCGAGCAGTACGCCGTCGAGGGACGCCGGCTCGACTTGGTGGTCCAGTACCGGGATCGTGGCGGGGAGTTGGCGGGCTGGCTGGACTTCGTCCGGTGGACGGTCCGCGCGGAGGGACACCGCCTCGGGCTGCTCCAGATCTGCGAGGAGCCCAACCTGGACCTCCCGCCCGTGGACGGCAGCATCCCCAACGTCCGCCGGGCGCTGGTCGAAGGCGTGATCGCGGCGAAGGAGGAGGCGCTGGCCCGGGGATTCGACCGGCTGGCCGTCGGCTTCAACGCGGTGCCTTCCTTCGACTCCGCGGACACCTTCTGGCCCGAGCTCGGCCGGCTCGCCGACGAGCGCTTCCACCGTGCCCTGGACTACGTAGGCCTGGACTTCTTCCCGGACGTCTTCCGTCCCGTCCCACCCGGTCGACTCGCCGACGCGGTACGGGCGGTGCTCACCGGCTTCCGCCGGGACACGCTGCCCGGAGCCGGGATCGGGCCCGGTGTTCCGCTGCGGATCTGCGAGAACGGCTGGCCCACCGGCCCCGGGCGGAGCGAGGCGCGGCAGGCCGGGGTGGTGGCGGAGGTGGTCCGGACGGTCGCCGGGCTCGCCGCCGAACTCAATGTCATTGGTTACGCGTTCTTCGCCCTGCGGGACGCGGACAGTGCGGGCGCCGGGCTGTTCCCGCACTTCGGCCTGATGCGCGACGACTACACGCCCAAGCCGGCCTTCGCGGTGTACCGCGCGCTGGTCGAGGAGCTGACGAGGGGCTGACGGCGGGCTGACGAGAGCCGGCCGGTTCCGCTAGTTCGCCTCGAAGAAGCGCTCCACCGTGCGGCGCTGTGCGGCGACGGCGTCCACCGGCTCGCCGATCACCCGGCCGGCCAGGGCGACGGCCAGCTCGCCGACGTCCTGTCGCAGCAGGCGGGCCGCCTCGGCCCGGTCGGCGGCGATCCGGGCGCGGCCGGTGGCGAGCAGTTCGTCCCGGTCGCGAATGCCCTCCGCGCGGGCCGCGACCATCGCCGCCGCGCCGCGCTCGGCGTACTCCTCCCGGATCCGGGCCGCCTCGTGGCGGGCCTCGGCCAGCTCCCGCAGGCGGGCCTCCCGGGTGGCCTCGGCCTCGGCGAGCAGGGCCTCGGCGCGTTCGGTGCGACCCTCGGTGGCCTCCCAGCGTTCGGACTGCACCCGTTCGATCCGGGGGAGCAAGTGGCGGCCGAGCACCCACAGCAGCAGGAAGAACAGTGCCAGGCCGAGGACCAGTGGGGCCGGTTCGGGCTTGAGCGGGCCGAGTTCGAGCGTCACGCGTTACCTCCCCAGGGTATGACGTTCCGTCGGTCGGAAGCTTCCCCAGGGGTGACGCCGGTCGAACTCGGCCCGGACATGAGCTGCGTCACGGCGGCCCGGGCGGCCGGGGGGCTCACTGCCCCATGACGTACTTGACGGTCGGGCCGGCGGTCCAGCCGCCGTCCACCGCCAGCTCGGCGCCGGTGACGTAGGAGGAGTCGTCGGAGAGCAGGTAGACCACGGCGCCGGCGATCTCGGGCGCCTCGCCGACCCGGCCCATCGGGGTGTTGGGGTAGTTGCCCTCGCCGCGCCGGACGCCGACCGAGGCGGTCATCGGGGTGTAGGTCATGCCCGGGTGCACCGAGTTGACCCGGATCCGCTCGGTGCCCAGCTCGACCGCGCCGATCTTGCTGAGGCCGCGCACGCCCCACTTGGAGGCGCCGTAGCCGGCGGTGAGCGCCAGGCCCATCAGGCCGGCCGCCGAGGAGATGTTGACGATCGAGCCGCCGCCGGCCGCGCGCATCGCCGGGACGGCGGTCTTCATCCCGATGAACACGCCGGTCAGGTTGATGTCCAGGACCTTGCGGAAGTGCTCGACGCTCTCGTCCGCGAGCAGCGTGCCGGTGGAGATCCCCGCGTTGTTGACCAGGCCGTGCAGGGCGCCGAACTCCGCCACCGCGAAGTCCACCACGCGCTGCCAGTCCTCCTCGGAGGTCACGTCGTGGCGTACGAACCGCGCCCGCTCGCCGAGTTCGGCGGCGGTGGTCCTGCCGTCCTCCTCCAGGACGTCGGTGATCACCACGTTGGCGCCGGACGCGACGGCGAGCCGGGCGGCCTCGGCGCCCAGGCCGCGGGCGCCGCCGGTGACGATGACGGTCTTGCCGGTGAGGTCGTTCATGACCTGCTCCTTCGGGGGGTGGGGGAGGAGAGCATGGCGGCGGACATCGTCACCAGGTCGGCGAGGAAGGTCTCCTCGTCCGTCAGGGGGGTGGAGCCGGTGAGGTACTGCTGCGCCCGGTCGGCGAGGGCCGCACCGATCAGGGTGAGGACCAGGTCGATCCGTTCCAGCCGGATCGGCTCCGGCAGGGCGGAGATACGGTCCTCGACCAGCTCGATCAGGCGCCAGTAGCCGCCGCCGGCCAGCGTCGGGTGCGGGGTCCGGGTGCGGACGCCGCTGTTGTGGCTGACCTGCGCGGAGATCCGCAGGCAGTGCCGGCCCTGTTCGGTGCGCAGTTCGGTGGCCTCGGCCGCGACCAGGGCGCCGAGCAGTCCGGGCAGGTCCGCGTCCGCGAGGGCGGGCAGACGCGGCGCGAGGGCCTGCTCGGCGCGTTCCTGGCGGCCGGCCATGATCGCGTCGAGCAGGCCCTCGCGGGAGCCGAAGTGGTACTGCACGGCGGACGGGTTGCTCTGTCCGGCCAGTCGGGTGATGTCCCTGGTCAGGGCGGCTTCCACGCCGCGGGTGGCGAAGAGTTCCTCCGCCGCCCGCAGCAGCCTCTCGCGGGTCTCGTGGCCCGCCGATGTCCTTGCCATGCGCGCAAGATTAATGCTGCGCATTATTAATGGCAAAGGAGGCAGGCCCGGTCCCGGTCCCCGGCCTACGTCACCTCGCCCCGGCGGGAGAAACGCTCCGCCCGCCACTCACCGCTCTCCAGCACCTCGGCCAGCTGCCGGGCCGCGTCCCAGACCTCGGTGTACGACACGTAGAGCGGCGTGAAGCCGAAGCGCATCAGGTCCGGTGCGCGGAAGTCGCCGATCACCCCGCGCTCGATCAGGGCCTGCACCACCGGGTAGCCGTCGGCGTGCCGCAGCGCGACCTGACTGCCCCGCCGGGCGTGCTCGCGCGGGGTCGCCACCTCGACGCCGTCCAGCCCCTCGGTCAGCGAGACGAACAGGTCGGTCAGCGCCAGGCTCTTCGCCCGCACCGCCGCTTGGTCGACCCGCTCCCAGACGTCCAGCGAGGCGTCGAGGGCGGCCTGGCCGAGCAGCGAGGGCGAGCTGGTGAGGAACCGGCCGATGCCCGGCTTCGGGTCGTACCCGGGCTCGAAGGCGAACGGCCGGGCGTGGCCGAACCAGCCGCTCAGCGGCTGGAGCGGACCGGCCGCCAGGTGCCGCTCGGCGACGTACAGGAAGGCCGGCGAACCGGGGCCGCCGTTCAGGTACTTGTAGGTGCAGCCGACCGCGAAGTCCGCGCCGGCGGCGCCGAGTTCGACCGGCAGCGCACCCACCGAGTGGCACACGTCCCAGATCATCAGGGCGCCCGCGGCCTGCACCCGGGCGGTGATGCCGGCCATGTCCAGCAGCTCGCCGGTGCGGTAGTCCACGTGCGAGAGGACGACCGCGGCCACGTCCCCGTCCAGATGCCGGTCCAGCTCCTCGGGGCGGATCAGTGCACTGCGCGAGCCCTCGACCAGACCGGTCACGCCCTCGGCGATGTACAGGTCGGTGGGGAAGGCCTCGGCGTCACCGAGCACGGTGCGCCGGCCCGGGCGCAGCCGCAGCGCGGCCGACAGCACCTTGAAGAGATTGACCGAGGTGGTGTCACAGACGACCACTTCCGCCGGACCGGCGCCGATCAGCGGCGCGATCCGCTGCCCCAGCCGGTACGGCTGCTCGAACCAGCCGGCGTCGTTCCAGCTGCGGATCAGCTCCCGGCCCCACTCCTCCTCGACCACCCGGCGCACCCGCTCGGGCGTGCGCACCGGCAGCGCGCCCAGCGAGTTGCCGTCCAGGTAGATCACCCCGTCCGGCAGGGCGAACTCCTTGCGGAACGCCGCCAGCGGGTCGACGGCGTCCAGCGCCGCGCAGTCCTCGCGCGTGGTCATGCCCGTCCTCTCGTGCCCCTCGCCCACAGCCCGCTCCGTCCCTGCCCGTCCCGTCGCATCGCGCTCTGTCGCATCAAGCCTTGTCGCATCAAGCTCCGTCACGGCCCGCTCCGTCACAGCCCGTCCCGGATCGTCCACAGCTCCGGGAACACGTCCTGCTCGGCCGACTTGCGCAGCCAGGTCAGTCCGCTGGAGCCGCCCGAGCCGGGCTTGCCGCCCATGGTCCGCTTGACCGCCGAGAGGTGGCGCTGGCGCCAGCGGGTGACCCGCTCGGCCACGTCCAACAGGGCCTCGCCGAGCGGCTGGAGCGCGGCGAACTCCGGCTCGGTGTACACCCGCCGCCAGGCCGCCTCGACCTCCGCGGACGGCTGGTGGCGCTCCTCGGAGGGCGCCCGGTGCGGGGCCAGGCCGCGGCGCGCCAGCAGCGCCAGCGCCTCGTCGTACAGGCCGGGGGAGCGCAGGGCCTCGGTCAGCTCGGCCTGGGTGTCGGGCATCCCGTCGTACATCTTCAGCAGTGCGGCGTTCTTGTTGCCGAGCAGGAACTCCAGCCGCAGGAAGGCGGCGGACTGGAAGCCGGAGGCCTCGCCGAACAGCGAGCGGAAGGAGTTGAACTCGTGCGGGGTCATGGTGGCCAGCAGGTCCCAGGACTCCACCAGTACGTCCTGCACGTGGGTGCCCCGGCGCAGCGCGGCCAGCGCGGCGGGCAGGTCGTCCTCGCGCAGTGCCTGCCGGGCGAGCGTCCACTCGTGCCGCAGCAGGTCGAACAGCAGCTCCATCACCTGGGTGGTGACGATGAACGACAGCTCGGCCGGCTCCTTGCTGCGCGGGTGCTGCAGGCCGTGCAGCTCCTCCAGACGCACGTACTGGGCGTACGGGGTGCCCCGGCCCGGTGCTCCGCCCCGACCGAACGACAGGTTGGGTGTCTCCACCGTGTCGTGCCCCATCCCGATCCTCCTGATCCTCCGGGCCGCATCGCCCGGTCCGGTGAACCAGCCGGACTGCCGGGTTCCACCGGGTGCCCATTGTGCGGCGGCGGTGCCCCCCGTTTGAATGGTCGACGGGCATCGCAACCGCCTTCGGAGCTGTCGTTCGCGATGCATTCCGCCGATTCGCTTTACGAATGGAAATCCCTTGATCCCGACCACCCGGGAGGTCGCCTTGGACGCCGTTGACCGCCGCCTGCTCGCCGAGCTCCAGGCCGACGCCCGGCTCTCGTACAACGAACTCTCCCGCCGGGTGAGCCTGTCCGCACCCGCGGTGGCCGAACGGGTCCGCCGGCTGGAATCCGAGGGGGTGATCAGCGGCTACCACGCCCACGTGGACCTCACCCGGGCCGGGCTGCCGATCACCGCGCTGGTCCAGATCCAGTGCTACGGCCCGCGCTGCGTGCTGCGCGATCCGGAGGTGCCGACCTGGCCGGAGGTGGTCCAGCTGCACCGCGTCACCGGCGGGGCGTGCTGCGTGCTGCTGGTCGCGGTGTCGACGATGGCCGAGTTCGAGGCGGTGTGCGACCGGCTCGGAAGCTACGGCCAGCCGTCCAGCTCGATGATCCTCTCCAGCCCGGTGCCCTGGCGGCCGGTGGTGCCGCGCTGACCGCTGCCGCTGCCGCTGCCGCTGCCACTGCCACTGTCACTGGTCCACGGCCGGTGCCGATGACGGGGCGGGCGGCGGGCGGCTGTCCTTGACGCGGACGTCAAGGAGTAGGTTGCCCGGCATGCCGAACGAGCGCCACATCCTGCTGCTGCCCGGGAGCCTGCGAGCCGGTTCCACCAACGAGACCGTGCTGCGCACCGCGGCCGCCGTGGCCGCGGCCGCCCCGGGCCTGCGGACCACGTACTACGCCGGGCTGGCCGGGCTGCCGCACTTCAACCCGGACCACGACACCGACCCGCTGCCGGAGCCGGTGGCCGAGCTGCGGGCCGCGATCGAGGCGGCCGACGCGCTGCTGGTCTGCACCCCCGAGTACGCCGGGACGCTGCCGGGCGCGTTCAAGAACCTGCTGGACTGGACGGTCGGCGGGATCGAGATCTCGGACAAGCCCACCGGCTGGATCAACGCCGCCGGTCCGGGCCGCGGCCAGGGGGCCGAGGCCACCCTGCGCACCGTCCTCGGCTACACCGGCGCGGCCGTGCTGGACGAGGCCTGCGTCCGGCTTCCGCTGGAGCGCGGCGCGGTCGGCCCGGACGGGCTGGTCGCCGATCCACTGGTCCGCGAGCGGATCGGCGAGGTGCTGGCACGCCTCGCGGCCGGCTGACCCGGGCGGGCGCCGGGCTCGGCGCCGTTCAGGGCCGGTCAGCGCCGTTCGGCGCCCGTCAGCCCGGTGCGGGTGCGGGTGCGGTGGCGGGCTCAGTGCCCCTCCGGCAGGTGCACTCCCAGCCCGGCCAGGCCCTCCAGGAACAGTTCGACGCCGACCGCCGCCAGCAGCAGCCCGAGCAGCCGGGACAGCACCTCCAGCGAGGTGCGGTGGGTGCGTCGCATCAGCGGCGCGAGCACCGCCACACAGAGGTAGTTGATCACCGCGACGGCCACGTACGCCCCGGAGACGGCGGCCTTCCAGCCCAGGTTGTCCTGGTTGAGCGAGGCGACCAGGACGGCCGTGATGGCGAGCGGGCTGGCGATGTACGGCAGCAGCAGCTCGCGGATGCCGTCCACCAGCGGGTTCGACAGGTGTTCGTCGTCGTCGGCGTCCGAGCCGAGGTGGACGCCGAAGACCAGGGCGACGGCGTAGACGAAGAAGATCGCCCCGCCCGCGAGCTGGAGCGACTGGTCGCTGATGTGGAAGAGGGTGGTCAGCTCGTCGGCCCCGAAGCCTAGTACCAGGCCGATCACCGCCGCGATGGCCGTGCTCAGCGCGGCCAGCCGGCGCAGCTCCCGGTTGCTGCGGGTCCCGGCCAGCCGGGCGAAGGCCAGCAGGGTCTTCGGCGGGCCGACCACGGCGAAGAAGGTGATGAAGGCGCTGCCCAGGTTGAAGACGAACATGGGCCAAGCATGACCTCGGGGCCCCGGGCAGCCGGTCCGCCACGCCCCGCGGCCGGGCGCGGCGTGGATCACCCCGCCGGCGGTTCATTCCCGGTCGCGGCCGAATTCGCCCGGATGGCGGCCCCGGCTCGAAGGGACGGGCGCCCTCGGTTGCTATGGAGGCAGGACCGTCACCACTGTCACCGAGCGGGGTCACTCCGCCGCGGAAGCGAGGATGCGACATGTGCCTGAACCGTAAGGACCTGGGCCTGCTGGCCCTGCGCGGCGCGGTCGGCGGCGTGCTGATCGCGCACGGCACCCAGAAGCTGTTCGGCTGGTTCGGGGGCGGCGGCCTGGAGGGCGCCACCCACGCCATGGAGCAGATGGGTTTCCACCCGGCCCGGCAGAGCGCGCTGGCGGCCGGCCTCGGCGAGGCGGGCGGCGGCGCGCTGCTGGTGGCCGGGCTGGCGACCCCGGCGGCCGGCGCGGTGGTGGCGGGGACGATGGCGGGCGCGGTGTCGGTGCACGCCCCGGCCGGCTTCTTCGCGATGTCCGGCGGCTACGAGTACCCGGCCTTCCTCGGTGCGACCGGGCTGGCGCTCGGCCTGGCGGGCGCCGGCCGGTACTCGCTGGACCACCTGACCGGCCACGTCTTCGACCGGCCGTGGCTCGGCCTGGCCTCCTTCGTGGCGAGCGCCGCCGGGGCGTACGGCGTCGTCGCGCGGCGCCGCCACCTGGTGCGGCTGCGCGAGGAGCGGGCCGCGGTGGAGTCGGACTCCCAGGAGGGCTCGGGGCTGTCCTGACGCGCTCTCCCGGCCCGGCTCACCCGGAGGCAGCAGCCCTGCTGGCGGCGGCTCCGCGGCCCTCGGAGGGTGGGCGTGGAGGTGCGCCGGGCAGCCCGGCGCCGACCGGAAACGAGGGACCGCATGGACCGCCAGCCGCTCACCCGAGCCAGCTCCCCGACCCCGCCGAGGGTCACCGCGCAGGACCTGGACGCACCACCGGTGCGTCACCAACGCCGGGCGGTGGCGGGGGTGTTGGTCGCGGCGGTGGTCGGTACGGCGGCGCTCGCGGGCTGTTCCTCCTCCGGGAAGACCGTGAGCGGCGTGGCCTCCGCGGCGGCGTCGGCGGTGGAGAAGGGCGCGAGCGCCGTCGCCTCCGCCGCCTCGGCGCTGGGCTCGGCGGCCGGCGGGGCGGGGTCCGCGATCGCCTCGGCCGAGGCGCAGGCCTCGGCGGCGGTGTCGGCGGCCTCCTCGGCCGTCTCCGGGATCAAGGGCGGGCTGGACGCCAAGGGGGACGTCACCGCCGGGGCGGTGACCACCGGTTCGGACGGCAAGCCGCAGGTGCCGCTGACCGTCACCAACCACGGGCAGCAGTCGTACCGGTACGTGATCCAGGTGAACTTCACCGACGAGTCGGGCAAGGTGATGGACGCGGCCGCGGTGACCATTCAGGACGTGGCGGTCGGGCAGAGCTCCCAGGCCACCGCGCACGCCCACCGGGACCTCTCCGGCACGGTCAAGGCCGAGGTGGCCAACGCCGTCCGTTACTGACTCCGGGGCCGTCCCGGGACGCGGCAGCCCAGCTCGGCGCGGGGGTGGAACCTTAAGCGGGTCTCAAGGCCCAACGGCACCCCTTGACGGGTGAGTTGGTCTAGTCCATTTTTATTGCCCAGGTGCAGGGAGCCCCTGAACCGGCGTCAGCGGCCTCGTGCCGCGGGCGCCGGTTCGGCACATCCCGGTAGTCCGTCATGGTCTGATCCCGCTCGATTCCCCACCCACACCTGTCATGTCCCGGTCGTCCGGCCCCACCCCGGACGCGCGCCCCCGGGACGACGGGAACCCCCACAACCAGGAGTCACGCACCCATGCTGCGCTCACGCATTGAAAGGGCCGGGACCCCGGCGCCGCAGGGCGGCCGCCGACGCCGCCCGAAGAGCATGGCCGCCATCGCGGCCGGCACCACCGCCTCCCTGCTGCTCGGCGCCGGCCTCGCGCTGTCCGGCGGCGGCGCGGCCAACGCCGCGACCACCAACTCCACCGGCGCGCCCGCCACCAGCGGCGGCATCAAGGTCGCCTACTTCGACCAGTGGTCGGTCTACGCGAACGCGTACTACCCCAAGACGATCCAGGACACCGGCGTCGCCAAGAACCTGGACTACATGATCTACTCCTTCGCCAACATCCACCCGACCGACCTGGGCTGTTTCGAGGCCACCAAGGCCGCCGACGGGAACGACAACAACCCCAACGCGGGTGACGGCGCGGGCGACGCGTTCGCCGACTACCAGAAGAGCTTCGGCGCGGACATCTCGGTCGACGGCGTCGGCGACGTCTGGAACCAGCCGATCGCGGGCAACTTCAACCAGCTGAAGAAGCTGAAGGCGAAGAACCCGAACCTCAAGGTCCTGCTCTCGCTGGGCGGTTGGACCTACTCCAAGTACTTCTCGCCGGCCTCCGCCACGGACGCCTCGCGCAAGCACCTGGTGTCGTCCTGCATCGACATGTTCATCAAGGGCAACCTGCCCAGCGACGCCGGCTTCGGCGGCCCCGGCTCGGCGGCCAGCGTCTTCGACGGCATCGACATCGACTGGGAGTACCCGGGCGGCGGCGGCCACACCGGCAACCTCTCCAGCCCGGCGGACAAGCAGAACTTCACCGCCCTGCTGAAGGAGTTCCGCACCCAGCTGGACGCGCAGGGCGCGGCGGACAAGAAGACCTACGCCCTGTCGGCGGCGGTCGGCGCCGGCCAGGACAAGATCATGAACGTCGAGACCGACAAGATCGGTCAGTACCTGACCTTCCTCGACGTCATGACCTACGACATGCACGGCGGCTGGGACGCCCAGGGGCCGACCAACCACCAGGCCGCGCTCTACTCGACCCCGGACGACCCGTCGACCCCGGCCAAGCCGGGCAACGGGAAGTACTCGATCGACAACGCGATCAAGGCGTGGACGGCCGGTGACAAGGAGTACGGCATCCCCGGCGGCTTCCCCGCCAACAAGATCAACATGGGTGTGCCGTTCTACTACCGCGGCTGGACCGGCGTGAAGGACAACGGCAAGCACGGCCTGTACCAGCCCGCCACCCAGCCGGCGGCCGGCGCGGCGATGTCCGGCAACGTCCCCGGCATCCAGATGTACAAGGAGCTCGCGGGCTTCGTCGACAACCCGTCCAAGACCTTCTGGGACGACGGGGCCCAGGCCACGTACTTCTACGACGGCAACACCTTCTGGAGCGGTGAGGATGCCAAGTCCATCCAGGCCAAGCTCGACTACGCGCACTGCAACGGCCTCGGCGGCTCCTTCGCCTTCTCGCTGTACGACCTGGGCACCAAGACCGCCCTGTTCGACAAGATGGTGAGCGCCACCAACGGCTCCGCGTCCGCCTGCCCGGCCCCGCCGACCGGCACGCCGACCCCGACCCCCACCGGCACGCCGACCGGCACCCCCACGGGTACGCCGACCGGTACCCCCACGGGCACCCCGACCGGCACCCCGACCACGCCGGCCTCCTGCCCGGCCGCCCCGAGCTGGGACACCAACACCACCTACGCGGCCGGCGGCACCAAGGTCTCGTGGAAGGGCCACTACTACACCAACAAGTGGTGGACCAAGGGCGACGACCCGAGCCTGAGCGGCCAGTGGGGCGTCTGGACCGACAACGGCCCCTGCTGACGGTCCACCGGACCGCCGAGGGCCTGACGGATCCTCGCAGCACCTGAAGCGACGGGTCCGGCCCGCCGGGAGGAGCATCCTCCCGGC
>NZ_JBSHBN010000228.1:0-11869 GCF_053612025.1 Kitasatospora sp. NPDC054768 | reverse complement strand
GCCCGGGAAGGTCGAACGGCCGGGGGCCGCGGGAACCGCGCCGCCGGGGCGGCAGCCGGTCCTAGTACCAGTTGTGGGCCTGCCAGAACGACCACGCACCACAGGGGCTGCCGTAGCGGGAGTTCATGTAGCCGACGCCCCACTTGATCTGGGTGGCCGGGTTGGTGCGCCAGTCGGCACCGGCCGAGGCCATCTTGGTGCCGGGCAGCGCCTGGACCAGACCGTACGCGCCGGAGCTCTTGTTGGTCGCGGTGTAGTCCCAGCCGCTCTCGCGCTTCACGATCTGGCTGAAGCACTGGAACTGCGCGTCGTTGCCGACGATCTGCCGGGCCAGGTCCTGGACCGAGCCGGGGCTGACCGAGACGGGCGGAGCGCTGTCCTCGACCGCGGTCATCGCGGAACGGGACTTGGACCGGTTCGCGGCGGCCTCGTCGGCCTTGCGCTTGTCGTCCGCGGCCTTGGCGGCCTTCTCCGCGTCGGCCTTGGCCTGGGCATCGGCCTTCGCCTGGGCGTCCGCGGCGGCCTGCTGGCGCGCGGCCTCCTCGGCGGCCTTCTGCTCCGCGGCGGCCTTGGCGGCGGCGTCGGCGGAGGCCTGCTGGGCGGATGCCTGCTGGCCGATGTTGTCACTGATGGTCTGCGCCTGGGCGCCAGAGGGGACTTCGGCAAGCAGGGTCGCGCCGGCGACGTCGACCGTCTGCATGGTCTTGCCCTCGCTGCCCGAGGCCATACCCACGACGGCACCGACAGCGGTGACGGCGGTGGCGGAGGCCACAGCAACTCCCCGGACCGAGATCCGAGTCACATGGTTTCCTTCCAGCATCGCCCACGCGTGACCGTACGGGCGCAACATGCCCCTTGGCACGGACCTCCGCACAGTGCTCTGGTCACGGGAGGTGCTGGCCCGGCGTCCGGCCGAGGTGACCGGGCGTTGAAATCGGGCGGCGTACGGCTCAACGGTGTTCAATTGTGTGTCCACCGACCGGAGTTGGCGAACCTTCCCGGGCCTGACTCCCGGAGTCCGGAAGCCCTGCCGCGCCGTACGCGGGGCCTGACAGAACCCTCACCATGCCGCACCGGGCACGGTCGACGCAATTCCCCTTCGCGTGGCGCATGTCACATTCACCGTACGGCGGTTTCCCGGACGGAAAGCACTCGATGTGATGAAACGGGCGGAGCCCGCTCCATCAGGAGCGGGCTCCGGGTCATAAGTTGACCATATTGTCCCACTATGCCCCGATCAGGGGCGGATCACGGGTGGATGTCCTCCAGCATCTCCGTGACCAGCGCCGCGATCGGCGAACGCTCCGAGCGGGTGAGCGTGATGTGGGCGAAGAGCGGATGACCCTTCAGCTTCTCCACCACCGCCACCACGCCGTCGTAGCGGCCCACCCGGAGGTTGTCCCGCTGCGCCACGTCGTGGGTGAGCACCACCCGCGAGCCCTGGCCGATCCGGGACAGCACCGTCAGCAGGACGTTCCGCTCCAGCGACTGCGCCTCGTCCACGATCACGAAGGCGTCGTGCAGCGAGCGCCCCCGGATGTGGGTCAGCGGCAGCACCTCCAGCATCCCGCGGGAGATGACCTCCTCGATCACGTCCGGGGTGGTGACGGCGGAGAGGGTGTCGAAGACCGCCTGCGCCCAGGGGCCCATCTTCTCCGCCTCGGAACCGGGCAGGTAGCCCAACTCCTGGCCGCCGACCGCGTACAGCGGCCGGAAGACCATCACCTTGCGGTGCTGCCTCCGCTCCAGCACCGCTTCCAGCCCCGCGCACAGCGCCAGCGCCGACTTCCCGGTGCCGGCCCGGCCGCCCATCGACACGATCCCGATCTCCGGGTCGAGCAGCAGGTCCAGCGCCACCCGCTGCTCGGCGCTGCGCCCGCGCAGCCCGAACGCCTCGCGCTCCCCGCGCACCAGCCGCACCCGGCCGTCGCCGGTGACCCGGCCGAGCGCCCGGCCGCGCTCCGAGGTCAGCACCAGTCCGGTGTGGACGGGCAGCTCGGTGGCGCCGTCGACGTCCACCCCCGCGTCGTGGCCGGCCGAGAACAGCGCGTCCACCTGGTCGGCCGGGACGTGCAGCTCGGACATGCCCGTCCAGCCCGAGGTGATCGCCAGCTCGGCCCGGTACTCCTCGGCGAGCAGGCCCACCGAGCTGGCCTTGATCCGCAGCGGCAGGTCCTTGGACACGACGGTCACGTCGTAGCCCTCGGCCTGGAGGTTGCGGGCGACCGCGAGGATCCGGGTGTCCGCCTCACCGCCGGCCCGGTAGCCGGCCGGCAGTATCGACACGTCGGAGTGGTTGAGCTCGACCCGGATGGTGCCGCCGAGCTCGCCGACCGGGATCGGCTCGTCGAGCCGGCCGTGACGGATCCGGTAGTCGTCGAGCAGCCGCAGCGCCTGGCGGGCGAAGTAGCCCAGCTCCGGGTGGTGTCGCTTGGCCTCCAGCTCGGTGACGACCACCACCGGGAGGACGACCTCGTGCTCCTCGAAGCGGGTCATGGCGAGCGGGTCCGCCAGGAGCACGCTCGTGTCGAGAACGTACGTGCGCCGGTCTGGTGTCCGGCGGCTCTTCGAACTGACCACTAGGCCTCCAGAGCGGATGACCCTGCGTCATCCGCGGCATGCCGGCCCCCGCTGCCCCGGTGGCCTCGGGACCGGACTGACTGGAGTATTCCCAGGCGGGGAGCGGTGCATTCGCGCCCCTGGAGAACTGACGGATCATTGCCGGTGAACGTTTGGCCTCGCGCCGGCACCGGGTAGGCCAGGCCTACGGCGGTCATTTCCTCCGGACGGGCCGGTGGCCGGGGCCGCCGTGCCGGGGTTACAGCCCCAGCCGCCGATGGCGCTGCTCGTACGCGCGCAGCGCACGCAGGAAGTCGACCTTGCGGAAGGCCGGCCAGTACGCCTCGCAGAAGTAGAACTCGCTGTGCGCGCTCTGCCAGAGCAGGAAGCCGGACAGCCGCTGCTCGCCCGAGGTGCGGATGATCAGGTCCGGGTCGGGCTGGTTGCGGGTGTACAGGTGCTCGGCGATGTGCTCGACGGTCAGGACCTCCGCCAGCTCCTCGATCGAGGTGCCGCGCCCGGCCTGCTCCTGGAGCAGCGAGCGGACGGCGTCGGCGATCTCGTGCCGACCGCCGTAGCCGACCGCGACGTTGACCGTTATGCCGTCGATGTCGGCGGTCTGGTCGGCGGCCCGCTTGAGCACGTCGGCGGTGTGCTGCGGCAGCAGGTCCAGCGCGCCGACCGGGTTGACCCGCCAGCGGCGGGCGGCGGCCAGGCCGGTGACGGCGTCCTCGATGATGCCGAGCAGCGGGACGAGCTCGTCGGCCGGGCGGTCCAGGTTGTCGGTGGAGAGCATCCAGAGGGTGACGACCTTGACGTGGGTCTCGTCGCACCAGCCGAGGAACTCGCTGATCTTGTCGGCGCCGCGCTGGTGGCCGTACGCGGTGGAGCCGCCGGCCGCCTTGGCCCAGCGGCGGTTGCCGTCCAGGATCACGCCGATGTGGCGCGGGGTGCTCGCGAGGTGGACCTCGACCCGTCGACCGTAGAGCCCGTACATCCCGCCGAGCAGGGTGCGCAGCCCCGGCGTCCGTTCGGCGACATCGCGCAGACCCATCTTTCCCGGCCCCTCCGTGCTCGTTGCAACTGGTGCGTCTCCGCCCCGGGCGCAGCCTACTCCGGCGCGCAGGTGCACAGTAAAGCCGCAGGTAGCGGTCTGGTCACGGTCCTGTACGAAGTCTGTCCCGACGGGCGTGTCGGGGGTCGTCCGGGCGGGCCGCGGGGCCGCTGCGGGGCTCCCGGGGCGCGGACACGGAACGGTCTCCGAATCCTTAACGGAACCGTAAGCCGTTCTTCCGATGCTTGACGACCAGCAATGGTCTAGTCCAGCTTTTGATCCGGGACGGAACGATCCTCCGGCTCCGCCCCGCAGGCTCACTTCGGACCTCCCCTCCCCCACACGCGGCCGCCGCGCCCCCCACCGCGGCGGCCGCTCCTCCCCCAGGAGCGTCGCCCCATGGCCCGTACGCTGAACCAGCCCTCGCACAAGCGCCGGCGCAGCCCCCTCCCGGCCGTCGCGGCCGGTGCCACCGCCCTCGCCCTGGCCGGCGGCGGCCTCGCCCTCTTCGCCGGCGGCGCCAGCGCGGCGGTCGGCAACCTGGTCGACAACGGCGGCTTCGACGGCGGGCTCGGGGGCTGGACCTGCACCGGCGCCGCGACCACGGTCTCCTCCCCGGTCCACTCCGGCACCGGCGCGCTCCAGGCGACCCCGGGCGCCGGTGACACCGCCGAGTGCACCCAGACCATCAGCGTGCTGCCCAACACCAGCTACACCCTGAGCGCGTGGGTCCAGGGCCCGTACGTCTACCTCGGTGCGCGCGGCACCGGCGGCACCGACCCGTCCGCCTGGTCGAACCAGAACAGCTGGAACCAACTGTCCAGCACCTTCACCACCGGGGCGAACGCCACCAGCGTCACCGTCTACCTGCACGGCTGGTACGGCCAGAGCGCCTACCTGGCCGACGACGTCGCGCTGATCGGCCCCGGCGGCACCGGCACCCCGTCGCCGACCGCGACCCCCACCCCCACCGCGACCCCCACCCCCACCGCGACCCCCACGGCCACCGCCTCCCCCACGGCCACCGCGACGCCCACCGCGACGGCGACCCCGACGCCCACCCGGACCGCGACGGCGACCCCCACCGCCACGCCGACCAGCACCACCCCGCCGGCCACCGGCCTGCCCGCCCACGTGGTCACCGGCTACTGGCAGAACTTCGACAACAACTCGACCGTGCAGCGGCTGAGCGACGTCCAGAGCGCGTACGACATCATCGCGGTGTCCTTCGCCGACGCCGTGCCGACCAGGACCGGCGCGATCAGCTTCACCCTGGACCCGGGCCTGTCCAAGGCGCTCGGCGGCTACACCGACGCCCAGTTCCGCGCCGACATCAAGGCCAAGCAGGCGGCCGGCAAGAAGGTCGTCCTCTCCATCGGCGGCCAGAACGGCGCGATCACCGTCGGGGACGCCACCGCCGCCGCCAACTTCGTCAACAGCGCCTACGCGATCATCAAGGACTACGGCTTCGACGGCATCGACGTCGACCTGGAGAACGGTGTCCAGGCCGGCCCGCTCGGCGACGCGCTGCACTCCCTGCAGGCCAAGGTCGGCCCCGGCTTCGTCCTGACCATGGCCCCCGAGACCATCGGGATGTACAACACCTCCGGCGCCTACTTCCAGCTGGCGCTGAAGACCAAGGACATCCTCACCGTCGTCAACACCCAGTTCTACAACTCGGGCGGCATGAACGGCTGCGACGGCAAGGTCTACAACCAGGGCACCATCGACTTCATCACCTCGCAGGTCTGCACCCAGATCCAGGGCGGCCTGCGGCCGGACCAGGTGGGCATCGGCGTCCCGGCCTCCACCCGGGCCGCGGGCGGCGGCTACGTCGCGCCGACCGTGGTGAACAACGCGCTGGACTGCCTGGCCACCGGTAACAACTGCGGCAGCTTCGTGCCGCCGGCCAAGTGGCCGACCATCCGCGGCGCGATGACCTGGTCGACCAACTGGGACGTCAACAACGGCAACGCGTTCTCCAACGCGGTCGGCCCGTTCGTCCACAAGATGCCGTAACGGCACCCGGCCGCGGCTGCCGAAGGCCGCGGCCACCCGAGCTCCACTCCCCCGGCGCGCCGCTCCTTGAGGGTGGGGCCTGCGCGTCGGCGGCCGGGCCCGTCGCACCGACCGGTGCGGCGGGCCCTTCCGTTCCTCTCCCCTTTGACGCGTTCAATGTCCCGGCGGCACGTGCTCACCGCGCCAGGACCGCGGTGAGCGCGCCGAGCAGCAGGAACGGGCCGACCGGGAGGTCCAGTCCGCGCACCGGGCGGCGACGGACCAGCGCGGCGGCGGCCCGCAGGGTGCCCCACAGCCCGGCGAGCACCATCGCGGCGAACAGCCCGCCGAGCGCCACCGACCAGCCGTACCAGCCGAGCAGCCCGCCCAGGGCGAGCCCGAGCGGGGAGTCCCCCGGGCCCAACGCGCCCAGCCAGACGGCCAGTTCGAGCACACCCCCGACCGCGAGCGCGACCAGCAGGCAGCGCAGCGTCACCCCGGGCCCCGCGGTCGGCACCGCCGCCAGCAGCAGCGCCGTCACCCCGCCGAGCAGTGGCAGGGTCAGCCGGTACGGCAGCCGGCGCACCCGCGCGTCGACGAAACCGAGCGCCACGCCGAGCGCCGCCGCCCAGCCCATCGCCAGGGTCACCACCACCAGCCGGTCCGCCGCGTACACCACCGCGACGGCGACCGCCACCGCGACCGCCTCCACCGTCCAGGGGCCGGCGCCCAGCCGCTCCCGGCAGCCCCGGCAGCGCCCGGTCGGCGGCAGCAGGCGCAGCCGGCGCCCGCAGGCCGGGCAGTCCTCGCACCAGGGCTCGCCCTCCGGCACCGCGAACCGGGCGATCAGCCCGCGCAGCGGTGGAGCCGCCAGGAGACCGACCAGCACCGCCGCCACCACGACCGGGACCACCGGCGCACCCCCTCTTCGACCGACGCGACCGACACGACCGACGCCATCGGCGCGACCGGCCCCATCCTCCCGCGCCGGGCCGTGTGCCGTCCGTCTCGTTCCGCACGGCAGCGCGACAGCGCTCCTCGCATACACGAGCATTCCGGACATTCGACTACTGGTTCGGAAGGCCGTCCGCCACCCCCGCCTGCCGATCCAAGGGGGCCGTTCGGGCCCCCGAAAGCACCCCCGCGGAGTCCGGCCGCACGGCCCCTCCGTACCCCTAAAGTAGGCGGACATGCAGGTCATCCAGTCCAGCAAGCTCGCCAATGTCTGCTACGACATCCGCGGCCCGGTGCTCGACGAGGCGATGCGGCTGGAGGAACAGGGCCACCGCATCCTCAAGCTCAACACCGGCAACCCGGCCACCTTCGGTTTCGAGGCGCCCCCGGAGATCCTCCAGGACGTCCTGCGCAACCTCGCCAACGCGCACGGCTACGGCGACTCCAAGGGCCTGCTCTCCGCGCGCCGCGCGGTGGTCATGCACTACGAGGACCGCGGGCTGCACGGCCTCTCCGTCGACGACGTCTTCCTCGGCAACGGCGTCTCCGAGCTGATCCAGCTGGCCATGACCGCGCTGCTGGACGACGGCGACGAGGTGCTCGTCCCGGCCCCGGACTACCCGCTGTGGACCGCCTCGGTCTCACTGGCCGGCGGCACCGCGGTGCACTACCGCTGCGACGAGCAGTCCGAGTGGTACCCGGACCTCGCCGACATCGAGGCCAGGGTCACCGACCGGACCAGGGCCATCGTGGTGATCAACCCGAACAACCCGACCGGCGCGGTCTACCCGCGCGAGGTGCTGGAGGGCATCGCGGAGATCGCCCGCCGGCACGACCTGGTGGTCTACGCGGACGAGATCTACGACAAGATCCTCTACGACGACGCCGAACACGTCCCGCTGGCCACCCTGGCCCCGGACCTCTTCTGCGTCACCTTCAACGGACTGTCCAAGGCCTACCGGGTCGCCGGCTTCCGCTCCGGCTGGATGGTGCTGTCCGGCGACCGGCGCCGGGCCCGCAGCTACATCGAGGGCCTCACCGTGCTCGCCTCGATGCGGCTGTGCGCCAACATGCCCGCCCAGCACGCGGTGGCCGCCGCGCTCGGCGGACGGCAGTCGATCCGCGACCTGGTGCTGCCCGGCGGCCGGCTGCACGCCTCGCGGGACGCCGCGTACGAACTGCTGAACCAGATCCCGGGGGTCAGCTGCGTCAAGCCCAAGGGCGCGCTGTACGCCTTCCCCCGGCTGGACCCCAAGGTCCACAAGATCAAGGACGACGCCCGGATGGTGCTGGACCTGCTGCGCTCCCAGCGCATCCTGCTGGTCCAGGGCACCGGCTTCAACTGGCCGGAGCCGGACCACTTCCGGCTGGTCACCCTGCCCCGGGCGGAGGAGATCACCGACGCGGTGACCCGGATCGGCGACTTCCTCGGGGGTTACGTCCAGCCGTAGCCCCGGGCGGGAAGCACCCGGGAGAAACACTACGGCCGGAGTCCCGGCCCGGGCGATCTCCTTGGTCGGGGGAAAATCGCCCGGCGGAACTCCGGCCGTCCTGCCGCTCGGCGGGGCGCGCGGTTCGTGCCGCGCGCCCGCCTCTCTCCCGGCTGAGGCTCAGGCTCAGCCGAGGCGCGCGACGAGGTTCCGGTACTCGTCCCACAGCTCCTTCGGGGTGTGGTCGCCGAAGGTCTCCAGGTGGGCCGGCACGAGAGCGGCCTCCTGGCGCCAGAGGTCGGCGTCCACGGTGAAGAGCAGGTCGAGGTCCTCCTTGGACAGGTCCAGGTCGCCGAGGTCGAAGCCCTCGACGGTCGGCAGCACGCCGATCGGGGTCTCGACGCCCTCGCCGGTCCCCTCCAGGCGCTCGACGATCCACTTGAGCACGCGGCTGTTCTCGCCGTAGCCGGGCCAGACGAACTTGCCCTCGGCGTCCTTGCGGAACCAGTTGACGTAGTAGATCTTCGGCAGCTTGGCGGCGTCCGCCCGGGCGCCGACCTTCAGCCAGTGGGCGAAGTAGTCACCCATGTTGTAGCCGCAGAACGGCAGCATCGCGAACGGGTCGCGGCGCAGCTCGCCGACGGTGCCCTCGGCGGCGGCGGTCTTCTCGGAGGCGATGTTGGCGCCGAGGAAGACGCCGTGCTGCCAGTCGAAGGACTCGGTCACCAGCGGGACGGCGGTGGCGCGGCGGCCTCCGAACAGGATCGCCGAGATCGGCACGCCCGCCTGGTCCTCCCACTCCGGGGCGATGGTCGGGCACTGCGCGGCCGGGACGGCGAAGCGGGCGTTCGGGTGGGCGGCCGGGGTGCCGGACTCGGGGGTCCAGTCGTTGCCGCGCCAGTCGGTCAGGTGCGCCGGGGGCTCCTCGGTGAGGCCCTCCCACCACACGTCGCCGTCGTCGGTGAGGGCGACGTTGGTGAAGACGGTGTTGCCCCAGAGGGTGTCGATGGCGTTGGCGTTGGTGTCCACACCGGTGCCGGGGGCGACGCCGAAGAAGCCGGCCTCGGGGTTGATGGCGTACAGGCGGCCGTCGGCGCCGAAGCGCATCCAGGCGATGTCGTCGCCGATCGTCTCGACCTTCCAGCCCGGGACCGTCGGCTGGAGCATGGCCAGGTTGGTCTTGCCGCACGCCGACGGGAAGGCGGCGGCGACGTACTTGGCCTCGCCGTTCGGCGGGGTGAGCTTCAGGATGAGCATGTGCTCGGCCAGCCAGCCCTCGTCGCGGGCCATGGTCGAGGCGATGCGCAGCGCGTAGCACTTCTTGCCGAGCAGGGCGTTGCCGCCGTAGCCCGAACCGAAGGACCAGATCTCCTTGGTCTCCGGGAAGTGCGAGATGTACTTGGTGCTGTTGCACGGCCACGGCACGTCCGCCTGGCCCTCGGCGAGCGGGGCGCCGACGGTGTGCACGGCCTTGACGAAGTCGCCGTCCTCGCCGAGCTGGTCCAGCACGGCCTGGCCCATGCGGGTCATCACGCGCATGGAGACGGCGACGTAGGCGGAGTCGGTGATCTCGACGCCGTACGCGGCCAGCGGGGAGCCGACCGGGCCCATCGAGAAGGGCACGACGTACATCGTGCGGCCCTTCATCGCGCCGCGGAAGAGTCCCTGCTCGCCCTGGAAGAGCTCCCGCATCTCGGCGGGGGCCTTCCAGTTGTTGGTCGGTCCGGCGTCCTTCTCCTGCTCGGAGCAGATGAAGGTGCGGTCCTCCACGCGCGCCACGTCCGTGGGGTCCGAGGCGGCGTAGTAGGAGTTGGGGCGCTTCTCCTCGTTGAGCTTCTTGAAGGTGCCCTGCGCCACCAGCAGGTCCGCGAGGCGGTGGTACTCCTCGTCGGAACCGTCGCACCACTCGATGCGGTCCGGCTGGGTGAGCTCGGCGATCTCGCTCACCCAAGCGAGCAGCTGCTTGTGGCGGGTGGGCGCGGATGCGCTGAGAGCAGAGATCTCGTACGACACGATCGCTCCGTTTCACGCCATCTCGGCGAGGAGACGGCGTCGCGGGGGTCTGAGGGTGCTTGCAGCGTAGCTCCGGACTCAAGGCCGGAACGTGGCGAAGCGTCGAAATTGACGCACCTTTTACTCCAGCCAGTATGATTACTGACCAGTAACAGAGCAGCCTCACCCGCGACGGAGTGTGCGGCGCCACACTCCTATTACTCCAAAACGTCCAACAGTGACGATCGCCACTTCCTACGCGCCAGTAACCTACGGATCCGTAGGTAACGGGTAGCATGCTGCGCATGACTGCTGCTGCGCTCGCGGAGAGTGCACTCATAGAGAGCAAGCCGAAGTGGCGCGGCTGGCTGCACGCCGGAATGTTCCCCGCCACGGTGGCCGCCGGGATCGTGCTGATCTGCCTGGCCGACTCCACACCCGCCAGGATCGCCTGCGCGATCTACTCGGTCAGCGCCTGGCTGCTGTTCGGGGTCAGCGCGGTGTACCACCGCTTCGACTGGGGCCCGCGCGGGGACGCCGTGCTGCGCCGGCTGGACCACGCCAACATCTTCCTGATCATCGCGGGCACCTACACGCCGTTCACGATGCTGCTGCTCAAGGGCGCCGACCAGCAACTGCTGCTCTGGGCGGTCTGGGGCGGCGCACTGGCCGGGATCGCGTTCCGGGTGTTCTGGGTCGGCGCGCCGCGCTGGCTGTACACACCGGTGTACCTCGCGCTGGGCTGGGCCGCCGCCTTCTACCTGCCGGACTTCCTGCACACCGGCGGGGTCGCCGTCCTGGTGCTGATGGTCGTCGGCGGAGTGCTCTACAGCATCGGCGGCGTGGTGTACGGGCTCAAGCGGCCCAACCCCTCACCGCGCTGGTTCGGGTTCCACGAGGTGTTCCACGCCTTCACCCTGGGGGCGTTCATCGTCCAGTACATCGGCGTCTCACTGGTGGCGTACAGCACGGCCGGCTGATCCCGGCGCACCCCGACGGGCGGTCGAACGGTCCACGGACCGGCCGGCCGCCCGTTCCGCCGTCCAGGGCCGCTCGTACGGGGCCCGGAGCTGCGGGCGGCGCGGGACGGCCGAGTGGTCGACGGCGCCGGACTCCGACTGCGGGCCCGGATCCTGCAGCAGCCCGTGCGCGTGGTGGTGCTCGCCGTGGGCGTAGTACTGCTCCCCGCGGGCGTGGTGCTGCTCCCCGTGCGACTCCCGGCGGGGCTCGCGCGACTCCCGGTACGGCTCGCGCGGCGACCCGGCCGCCGTCGGGAGCGCCGCGGACCCGGACCGCCCCGGCGCACCGGCCGAGCGGGCCCGCGCCTGCCGGGCGTCGAGCGCCTCGCGGGCCCGACGGCAGCGCTCGCAGTGCGCGGCGTCCGGGATGCCGCGGCGCGGGCGGTGCCGGACCGGGGCCCGATCCCCGTGCGTCGCGCGCCAGCGGCGGGCGACGTACACCATGAGCAGCAGGGTCTCGACCCCGGCGACCGCCAGGACCAGCAGGGCGCCGTTGATCAGATAGGCCGCGACCACGGCCAGCGCAGAGCCCACCACCACCGCCGAACCCCACACCTGGGTGCTCATCTGCTTGTCGTCCGCGTCGGCCACTTCGGTCCCCTTTCCCGGTGCCGGGCTCGTGGTCGGCTCCCGCCGCCCCACCTCTTCTCCGCTCTCGGCACGCGTCGGCCAGCACTGACCGATTGCCACATGGTATCTACCGACAGTCATGGCCAACTGCCGCGGGGCGGCGAACGACAGATCAACGTTGCGTCAATTCCTCGTGCGGAAGCAGCACTTCCAGGACACATCACAGAGCGTAGCCGCGGTTCGCCTCCGTCGAACAGGCTGGACGCACCGGACGCGCCGGACGCCCCAACGAC
>NZ_JBSHBN010000227.1:0-11875 GCF_053612025.1 Kitasatospora sp. NPDC054768 | reverse complement strand
GGCCCGCTGTTCGCGCCCCAGCCTGCTAGGAAGGTCGCAACGCACGGTCCAACCACGGGGAGCACACCCATGAACGATCAACGGTCCGGCCCGCTCTACGAGGCCGTCGGCGGCATCGACGCCCTGCGCCGGCTCAGCCGCACCTTCTACCGGGACGTCCTCGCCGACCCCCTGCTCGCCCCGGTCTTCGCCGACTTCACCCCCACCCACATCGAGCGCGTCGCGGTCTGGCTGGCCGAGGTCTTCGGCGGCCCGGCGGGCTACACCGGTGAACTGGGCGGTCACCAGGCGCTGCTCCGCGCCCACCTGGGCCTGGCCATCACCGAGGAGCAGCGGCTGCGCTGGATGGAGCTGATGGCCGAGGCCGTCCGCGCGGAGCTGCCCGAGGACGAGCTGCTGCGCCGCCGGGTGCTGGAGTACTTCGACTGGGGCACCAGGATCGCCGAGGACGTCTCCGCCTCCCCGGTCGGCACCGACCTCGGCGATCCCGGCCCGACCCCGCGCTGGGGCTGGGAGGGTCTCAAGTGACCGTCGCCGCACTGCCGATGGCCGACGGCCTGCTGCTGCGCCCCTTCGAGGACGCCGACGCGCCGGCCCTGATCGAGGCCTATCGGGACGAGACCCTGCGCCGCTTCCTCCGTACCCTGGTGGACGACGCCGACCAGGCCGCGCACTGGCTGCGCGCCCAGGAGGAGGGCCGGGCGGCCGGCACCCGGTACAGCTTCGCCGTCCTGGACGGCGGCGAGCTGGTCGGCAACGTCGCGCTCAAGTACCCCGCCCCCGGCGGGGGGACGGCCGAGGTGGGGTACTGGACGGCCGCCCCGGCCCGCGGCCGGGGCGTGGCCCCGCGCGCGGTGGAGGCCCTCACCACCTGGGCCTTCGCCACCTTCGCCGAGGACGGCCTGCGCCGGATCGACCTGCTCCATGCGGGCGACAACCAGGCCTCCTGCCGGGTCGCGGAGAAGAGTGGCTACGCCTTCACGGAGATCGTCCCGGCCTTCCCGCCGTACCCGCTGGACGGGCACCGGCACTCCCGGAAAAGGCTGGACGAAATCGAACGGTGCAGGTGAGAGTGGACGCATGGCTTCTCTGGTACGACATGTGACGATCGACTGCGCAGACCCGCACGCCCTGGCCGCCTTCTGGGCCCGGGCGCTGGAGGGCACCCTGGGCGAGGACGACAACCCCGGTGACGACGAGGCGCTGGTGGACTCCGCCGGCGCCTCGCTGCTCTTCATCCGGGTGCCCGAGGGCAAGTCGGTGAAGAACCGGACCCACCTCGACCTCCAGCCGCAGGACCGCGGCCGGGACGAGGAGGTTGAGCGCCTGGTCGCCCTGGGCGCCACCGTACTGGCCGACCACCGCACCCCGGACGGCAAGGGCTGGGTCACCCTGGCCGACCCCGAGGGCAACGAGTTCTGCGTCGAGCGCAGCGAGGCCGAGCGGGTCGCGACCGGGGCCGCCTGACCGGTCGGACCGGCCTCAGCCCGGCCACTCGCCCACGGCCGCCCGCCAGATCCACGAGGACTTGCGCGGGCGGCCGTTCAGTTCCCCTCGCCCGGTGCACCAGAGCAGGACCTCCGCCGGGTGGGCGGCCGGCTCCTGCGGCGCGTGCGGGAAGAGCCGGTCGAGCACGAGGCGGCACAGCTCGGCGGGCGGCCGCCAGGGCAGGCCGAGGCCGCTGGTGATGTCGTGGGTGTGCAGCAGGGTCTCGGCGACGCCCATGGCGGCGAAGCCGGACGGATCGCAGGGCCCGTGGTGGTAGGCGCGCAGCTCGGGCGGGGCGGCGTCCAGGGCGGTGGCGAGGAGCTGCCCGGCGGCGGTGACCACGGTGAGCACCCGGGCCGGGTCGGCCTCGGGCCGGACGGTGAGGTCCAGCGGCAGGTAGCGGTCCCGGGGGCGGGCGGCGAGCTGGCCGGCGTAGGCGAGCAGGTCGTGGGCGATGTGGGCGGCGGTGTCGCGGCAGCTCCACTCCAGGAGCCCGGCGGGCAGGTCCCAGTCGCGGTCCGCGGTGTGCGGGGCGAGGGCCGCCAGCGAGGCTTCCAGGGCGGTTCGTACGGCGTCGCCGTTGCGCATGATCACTCCTTCGACGGAGCGTCACACGATAAACCAGGCAGCGGGGTCAGGGCAGCCCGGGTGCACCGGCGGGCGCCCCGCCCGCCGTTCCTCGCGCGGAACCCCGGGAGGTCCCGCACGAGGTTCAGCCCAGCTGGATCGAGCGCTTGGCCAGGCCCATCCAGAACCCGTCGATGACGCTGCGCTGGCTGTCCAGGTCGCCCTCGCCTGCGCCGAGGGTGACGAACAGCGGGGCGAAGTGCTCGGTGCGGGGGTGGGCGAGGCGTCCGGCCGGGGCCTTGTGCTCGAAGTCGAGCAGCGCGTCCAGGTCGTGGGCCTCCAGGGCGCGCCGGCCCCAGTCGTCGAACTCGGCCATCACCGAGGTGATCCGGCCGTCGTTGCTGAGCGCCCGGAGGTTGTGGGTGAAGAAGCCGCTGCCGACGATCAGCACGCCCTCGTCGCGGAGCGGGGCGAGCTTGCGGCCGATCTCCATCAGCCGCTGCGGGTCGAGGGTGGGCAGCGAGACCTGGAGCACCGGGACGTCGGCGTCCGGGTACATCTCCACCAGCGGGACGTACGCGCCGTGGTCGAGTCCGCGCTCGGGGATGTCCTGGACGGGCGTGCCGGGGGCGCGCAGCAGCTTGCGCACGCGTTCGGCGAGTTCCGGTGCGCCGGGGGCGGCGTACTGGACCCGGTAGTAGTGCTCGGGGAAGCCCCAGAAGTCGTACACCAGCGGGACGGTGGTGACGGCGCCGAGGGCGAGCGGGGCCTCCTCCCAGTGGGCGGAGACCATGAGGACCGCCTTGGGCCGGGGCAGGTCGGCGGACCAGGCGGCCAGTTCGCCCGGCCAGACCGGGTCGTCGGCCAGCGGCGGCGCGCCGTGCGACAGGTACAGGGCGGGCATGCGCTCGGGGGCCGCGGTGCTCATGGCGTCCTCCTCGGGACCGTTCGACAGTGGTAGTTCAAATTTGAACCGTCCATGGGATCGACGGTACACCTTCGTTCGAATTTGAACAACAGGAGTAGGCTTCACCCCATGTCCTCACTGAACGAACCCCGCTGGCTGGACCCGGACGAGGCGGCCGCCTGGCGGGGCTTCGTCGTCGCGAGCAACCTGCTGAACCGGCGGCTGGAACGCCAGCTCAAGGAGGACTCCGGGCTCTCCCACCAGCAGTACGAGATCCTGGTGCACCTGTCCGCGGCCCCCGGCGGCTCGCTGCGGATGACCGAACTCGCCGACAAGCTGGTCACCTCCAAGAGCGGCCTGACCTACCAGGTCACCCAGCTGGAGCGGGCCGGCCTGGTCGCCCGCCGCTCCTGTCCCAGCGACGTGCGCGGCGTCATCGCCGAACTCACCGACCAGGGGCGGGAGGCGCTGCGCCAGGCCGCGCCCGGACACGTCGCCCTGGTGCGCGAGCTGCTGATCGACGTGCTCACCCGCGAGCAGCTCGCCGTGCTCGCCGAGGGTCTCGGCACGGTCAGTGCCCGGCTGCGCCTGGAGGACGCCTAGCCTGCCGCGGGACCCGGTCGTCCGCCCTCCGCCCCGTCCGCCGTCCGCCCCGTCCGCCGTCCGCCGCAGTTCGACGGCGACTGATCGCAGATTCCGGCGGTACAGGGGGTTCGCCATCGCAATTGCGGATGAATGGCGGCATCCATCCTGGCAGTTGCGAATGCCCGAGCGGCCCCTCGGGTAGTCCTCCTCGCGGGCCGCGGTGCCGTGGCCCGCGAGGAGGGAGCACCCATGACCCCGGCGAGACCCACCGTCCGACTCCACGGCCACCTCGACCGCCCCGCCGAGCTGACGGTGGCGCAACTGCGCGCCCTCCCCGCCCGCCGGGTCGAGGTCGGTTTCGACTGCCGGAGCGCGGGCGAGCAGCGCCACGGCTACGAGGGCCCGACACTGCTGGACGTGCTGCGCGCCGCCCGCCCGCGGATCGACTTCTCCGGCCGCAAGCAGCGGCTGCGCTTCCTGCTCTCGGTGGCCGGCGCCGACGGCCACCGGGCGGTGGTTTCCTGGGCCGAGATCGACCCGGACTTCGGCGGCCAGCAGATCCTGCTCGCCACCAGCATGGACGGCGCCCCGCTGGACGCGGCCGGCCCGCAGCTCGTCGTCCCCGACGACCGCTGCGGCGCCCGCTACGTCAGCTCCGTCACCGCCGTCTGGCTCGGCCCTCTCGGCGACCCGGCGCCCCCCGCGGCCTGACGCCCGGCCGCCCGTCCCACGGGCCCTGCGGCCCCGGCCCGGCGGCCGCACGCCGGAAGGGCCGGACGGCGGTCCGAAAACACTCGCCGGAGCCGGGTTTCCGTGCCAACATGCCCCATATGGGGACGATTCTTCACGGCACCTTGGTCACGCTCCGCCCGGCCACCGGCGAGGACATCCCGGCGTTGGCGGCCATCCGCGGCACGCCCGAGGTGTTCTCCCGCTGGCGGGGCGGCGACGACCTGGCCGGCGAGGTCGCCAACGACCTGGAATCGCCCGGCACCGAGACCTTCGCGATCGACCTCGGCGGCAAGGTGGTCGGTGCCATCCAGTGGTACGCCAACAACGACGACGAGTACCGGCACGCCGGGATGGACCTCTACCTCGATCCGACGGTGCACGGCCTGGGCCTGGGCACCGACGCCGTGCGCACGATGGCCAGGCACCTGGTGCACGACCACCACTACCACCGGCTGGTGATCGACCCGGCGGAGGACAACCTCGCCGCGATCCGCTGCTACACCAAGGTCGGCTTCCGCACCGTCGGCACCATGCGCCAGTACGAGCGCGGCCCGGACGGCACCTGGCACGACAACCTGCTGATGGACCTGCTCGCGGACGAACTGCTCGAAGGCTGAGCGGCCCCGGATCCTCTCGCCGCCGGCCTGCGCCCCCGGCGCCCCGGGGGTCAGGCCGGCGGGCAGCCGCAGGAGCGCCGGACCACCAGCTGGGCCGGGAAGGTGCGGGCGCCCCGGGCACGGCGCTCCGGCCCGCCGAGGACGAGTTCCAGCGCGGCGCGGGCCATCTCGTCCTGCGCCGTGGTGACGGTGGTCAGGGCGGGCCCGGCGATCACCGCCTCGGCGATGTCGTCGAAGCCGGCCACCGCGAGGTCCTCCGGCACCCGGATGCCGAGGTCGTCGGCGGCCCGCAGCAGGCCGATCGCCTGGTCGTCCGTCGTGCAGAACACGGCGGACGGCCGGTCGGGCCGGGCGAGCAGGGCGAGCGCCTCGGCGTGCGCCCGGACCCGGTCGAACGGGGCCGGGACGAGCCGCCCGTCGACGGGCAGCCCGGCCTCCTCCAGCGCGGCGGCCCAGCCGGCCGTCCGCCCGGTGACCGGGTCGTGCGGGCTGAGCGCGAGGGTGCCGCCGAAGCAGTGCACCTCGGCGTGGCCGTGCCCGAGCAGGTGGCGGACCACCTCGCGGGCGCCGCCCTCGTCGTCCGCGACCACGGCGACGCCGCCGATGCTCTCCGCCCGGTGGTGCAGCAGCACGACGGGGGTGCCGTCGGCCACGTCGAAGCCGGTCAGCCCGGGGGTGGCCGGGTCCTGGGTGACCAGGATCAGACCGTCCACCTGCATCCCGAGGAAGGCGCGGATGTAGTGGGCCTCGCGTTCGTCGGCGTAGTCGGAGTTGCCGATCAGCAGCAGCCGGCCGTGCTCGGCGGCGGCCTGCTCGACGGCGTGCGCGAGCCCGGCGAAGAACGGCTGGCGGGCGTCCGGCACGACCATCCCGAGCAGGTCGGTCCGCCGTCGGGCCATCGCCTGGGCGACCCGGTTCGGCCGGTAGCCGAGCTCCTCGACCGCCGCGAGCACCCGCGCCCGGGTCGCCGCCGCCACCGGCCGCGGCCCGTCGTTGATCACATAACTCACGACCGCCGTGGACGTCCCCGCCACCCGCGCCACATCGTCCCGTGTCACCCTCGCCATGACCGTTGAGCCTACACAGCCCCTGCGACCAGCCTGTTTGCCGAGTCTTCGGCCGGCGTCCGGCCGCCCCGATCGGCCCCGTGCCGGGCACAAGTGCCAGTTAGGCCGCGTCGGGCACGACCACCGTGAGCGAGGTCTCCTGGAGCAGGAAGCCCAGCGACTCGTAGAGCCGGCGGGCCGGGTTGCCCTCGGACACCACGAGGGTCACGTCGGCGAGCCCGCGTGCGGCGGCGTCCCCGACGGTGCGGCGCAGCAGGTCGGCGCCGAGGCCGCGGTAGCCGCGCTCCGGGTGGCGGAAGACGTCGGCGATCCACGGCCGGCCGTCGCGGTCGGTGAGGATCAGCCCGGCGACCACGCGGTCCTCGGCGTCCACCGCCAGCAGGCTGGACGGCAGCACCGGGCCGATGACCTTCCCTTCGAGCAGCAGGCCGAGCCGCTCGGCCAGCACCTGGGCCTTCTCACCCGGGTAGAAGTCGACGTGGCCGGGGTGGAACGCGCCCCGCCAGGCCTCGTACAGCTCCTCGGGCGCGCGGTCGCAGGGCACCGTCCGCAGGCCCTCGCGCAGCGGCGTCCCGGCCCAGTCGGCGGGCGGGGGATCGGCGCGCAGGTCGCGGCGGAAGGTGTGGGCGTGCCGTAGCACCCGCGCGCCGTGCGTCACCAGCTCCTGCCCGAGCGCGGGAGGGCCGGAGACCACCCAGCCGGGCAGCTCGGCCCGGATGAACCCGGCGGCGTCCACCGATCCGTCCAGGACCTCCAGCAGGTCGGCCCAGGGCCGCCCCTCCCGCTCGTCCAGCAGGTAGCGCAGCACCGGCTCGCCGTCGGCACCGCGCCTGACCACCCAGTCCTCGGCCATGGCCCACCCCACAATCGTGCGATCGTTCGTCGGCGGCCCATGCTCACCGAGGCCCTGCCGTCCGGCAACCGGTTATTTCAGGCCACCACCGCTGCCCGGACGCAGAGCACGTCCGGCAGGTGGGAGAGCAGCAGTGACCAGCTCTCGCCCTCGTCCCGGCTGCCGTACACCTCGCCGGTCCGGTTGCCGAAGTAGATGCCCGCCGGGTCGGCGTCGTCGGTGCGCAGGGCGTCGCGCAGCACGATGCCGTAGTGGTCCTCGCCGGGCAGGCCCTGGGCGAGCTGCTGCCAGCTGGTGCCGCCGTCGGTGGTGCGGAAGACCCGGCAGCGGCGGCCGGGCGGGATGCGGTCGTCCGAGCCGCCGAGCGGGAAGAGGTAGGCGGTGCCGGCCCGGCGCGGGTGGGCGGCCACGGCGAAGCCGAACTCGGCGGGCAGCCCGTCCACGATCGAGCGCCAGCCGGCGCCCCAGTCGTCGCTGCGGTAGACGCCGCCGTGGTTCTGGAGGTAGAGCCGGTCCGGGTGGACGGGGTCCTGGGCGATCTTGTGCACGCACTGGCCGAACTCGGGGTACTGGCCCTCCTCCGGGAGGAACTCGGCGCGCAGGCCGGTGTTGGAGGGCTGCCAGCTGTCGCCGCCGTCCTTGCTGCGGTAGACGCCGCCGCTGGAGACGGCGACCAGCAGCCGCTGCGGGTCGCGCGGGTCGGTCAGGATGGTGTGCAGGCCCTGGCCGCCGTACCCGGCGCCCCACTGCGACCGCTGCGGGTGGTTCCAGAGCGGCTCGACCAGCGCGAAGCTCTCGCCGCCGTCGGTGGAGCGGAACAGCGCGGCCGGTTCGGTGCCCGCGTAGACGACGCCGGGGGCCTCCGCCCCGGCGGGCTGGAGCTGCCAGACCCGGGTGAGCGAGGCGCCGGTGGACTCGGGGAAGCGGATGGCCGGCCGCGGCGGCTCGTACCAGCCGGCGCCGAGGTCGTCGGAGCGCCAGACCGAGGGGCCCCAGTGGCTGCTGTCGGCGCCGACCAGCACCCTGGTCCGGCCGTCGCGGCGGTCGATGGAGACCGAGTAGATCGCGTTCATCGGGAAGTGCGGCCCGCTGAACTCCCACGTCAGCCGGTCGCGGCTGCGGCCGAGAAAGAGGCCCTTCTCGGTTCCGACGGCCAACAGCACCTCGGTCATGCCTCACACCACCTGGTCATGTGCACGGCCCCCCCGGGACGGCCCCTCCGACCGCCAGTGTCCCGCCGACCACCGGCGGCCACATCTCGCCGCGCCGGTCACCCGGGAGGCCGACACGAACGAGGGCCGTCCGGGGCCAGCGGGAGCGCCGGCCGCCCGGGTTGCCCGCCCGCGGGAGCGCCGCCCGCCCGCCCGCGGACCGTAGGTCGCTACCCCCGGCAGTCCTCCAGCAGCCGCAGCCAGACCTCGCTGATCGTCGGGTACGAGGGCACCGCGTGCCAGAGCCGGTCGATCGGCACCTCGCCGACCACCGCGACGGTGGCCGAGTGCAGCAGTTCGGCCACCCCGGGGCCGACCAGGCAGGCGCCGACGAGCACCTTCCGGTCCAGGTCGAAGACCACCCGGGCCCGGCCGCGGTAGTCGTCGCCGTAGAGCGAGGCCCCGGCGACGGAGCCGATCTCGTGGTCGACGGTCTTCACCCGCAGCCCGGCCGCCTCGGCGGCGGCCCGGGTCAGACCGACGGCGGCGACCTCCGGCTGGGTGAACACCACCTGGGGCGCGCCCGCGAGGTCGGCGGACGCGGCGTGCGCGCCCCAGCGCGAGGTGTCCAGCGGGAGCCCCTGGGCGCGGGCGGCGATCGCCGCGCCGGTGATCCGGGCCTGGTACTTGCCCTGGTGGGTGAGCAGCGCCCGGTGGTTGACGTCCCCGGCGGCGTAGAGCCACTCGCCGTCCACACCGAGCACCGTGCAGCTGTCGTCCACCTCCAGCCAGTCGCCCGGCTTCAGGCCGACCTGCTCCAGCCCGACGTCGGCGGTGCGCGGGGCCCGGCCGGTCGCGTACAGCACCTGGTCGACGGTCAGCGTCCCGCCGCCGTCGAGGGCGAGGGTCACCGGCCCGGAGCCGTCCGCCCGCTCCAGCGCGGTGACCTCGGTGCCGAAGCGGAGGTCGACCCCGGCGGCCCGCAGGCCCTCTGCGACCAGCTCGCCCGCGAACGGCTCCATCCTCGGCAGCAGTCCGTCACCGCGCACCAGCAGCGTCACCTCGGAGCCGAGCGCCCGCCAGGCGGCGGCCATCTCCACCCCGACCACCCCGCCACCGACCACGGCCAGCCGCCCGGGGACGGTCTGCGAGCCGGTGGCCTCCCGGTTGGTCCACGGGTGGGCCTCGGCGAGCCCCGGCACGTGCGCGGGCAGCACCGGGCGGCTGCCGGTGCACACCACGACGGCGTGCCGGGCGGTGAGCACCCGCTCGCTGCCGTCCTCGGCCTCCACCGTCACCGTCCGCTCCCCGGCCAGCCGGCCGTGGCCGCGGACCAGCTCGATGCCGGTGTCCCGCAGCCACCGCACCTGGCCGTCGTCCTTCCAGCCGGAGGCGAAGGAGTTCCGCCGGGCCAGCACCGCGGCCGGGTCCAGCCGTCGGCCGTCGACCGCCTCCCGGGAGCCGGCCACCGCGCGGGCGTCGGCCAGCGCGGCCACCGGCCGCAGCAGCGCCTTGCTGGGCATGCAGGCCCAGTACGAGCACTCGCCGCCGACCAGCTCGGCCTCCACGATCACGGTGCTCAGCCCTGCGGCGACCGTCCGGTCGGCCACGTTCTCGCCGGTCGGACCGGCTCCCAGGACGATGACGTCGTACTCCTCGGCGGTGCTGGTCATGCCCTGTCCTCCGTCGTCTCGATGGCCACCCCGGTCCGCACGGCGGGGATGACGGGCGTGTGCTCGCTCCTCGCTCGGGTACGGCGTGGGCCCCATCCTGCCGGTCCGGGCGCGGTTGCGCGACGGTCGGACACGCCGAGGGCGCCGTGGGGCACACCGCTGGGCGCGGACGGGACGGCCCGTCGGCCCGGCGCGGGACGGAAGGGGCCGGGCCGACGGGCTCAGAGCGCGGCCAGCTCCGCCAGCAGGGCCGCCGTGTCGGCCGGACGGGAGAACATCGGCCAGTGCCCGGTGGGCAGTTCGCGCAGCTCCCAGTTCGGCCCGGACATCCCGGCGAAGTACGGGTGCCCGGCGGCGATCAGCTCGCGAACCTGGGAGAGCGGGAAGGAGCAGGAGACCAGCGCCTGCGGCAGCGCGGCCCCGGCGCCGGTCAGCCGCAGCCGGTCCCGGAACGCCCCGGCCGGCTGCGCGGTGGCCCGGGAGCGGATGCGCGCGAGGGCGGCCCCGTCCAGCCCCGCCACGCTGGCGCCGTGCTCGGCCAGGTACTCCCAGGAGGGCATCGGGAGACGGCCGTCGACCAGCGAGGCCTCGGCCGTCCGCCGGTAGTCGGGCTCCCAGAGGTCCTGGACCGCGGAGCCGTCGATCAGCGGGCCGCTGTCCAGGTAGACCACCCGGTGGATCCGCTCCGGCATCCGGTCCGCGAGCCCGCCCACCGGGGCGCAGGCGCCGCTGTGCGCGACCAGGACGACGTCCGACAGGTCCTCCCGGACCAGCAGTGCGGCGAGGTCGGCGATGTGGTCCTCCAGCCCGAACTCGCCCGCCTCGACGGCGCGTTCGGCCACCCCGGGCAGGCTGACGGCGTACACGCGGTGCCCGGCCGCGCGCAGCGGCGCGGCCACCTCGTCCCAGGCCCAGGCGCCGATCCAGAATCCGGGGACCAGTACGAACGTGCTCATGGGGATCACTCCTTCGTCGGTGGGGATGCCGGGGGAGGCCTCGACGGGCCGGAGGCGTCGAGGGGCCCGTGGGAGGGCTTCGCCCCGCTGGGGCCTCCTCCACCGCCGACTCTAGGATCGGATCCGGACAGAAGTCGCCCGCATTTCCTCCGCGTCGTCCCCGCGCGTCCGGAGGGTGTCCGGACGGCGTCCGGAAGGGGCCGGCGGAAGAGGCGTCCGCAAGGGCGGCACGGAGTCGGCGAGGAGTCGGCACGGAGCCGGTTCGGAGCCGACGAGGAGACGGGAGGAACGCACGGTGGAGCACCCGGTCAGCCGTGTCCTCGCCCTGCTGGAACTGCTCCAGGACCGCCCCGGCCTGACCGGCGCCGAACTGGCCGCCCGGCTCGACGTGGACGAGCGCACCGTCCGCCGCTACGTTTCCCGGCTGGCCGAGCTCGGCATCCCCGTCCAGGCCGACCGGGGCCGCTACGGGGGCTACCGCCTGCGGCCCGGCTACCGGCTGCCGCCGCTGATGCTCAACCCGGAGGAGGCCGTCTCCGTCGTGCTCGGCCTGCTGGCCGGCCGCAGCTCCGGCCTGTCGGTGGGGGAGGAGGCCACCGGGACCGCCCTCGCCAAGATCCAGCGGGTGCTCCCGCCCTCGCTGCGCGACCGGGTCTCCGCCGTCGAGCAGACCCTGGGCCTCACCGCCGTCCGGGCCACCGGCCCGGGCCCGGCCGCCGCAGCGCTGTTCACCCTGGCCGAGGCGGCCCGCCGGCGGCGCCGGGTGCGGCTCGCCTACCGGGACCGCGAGGACCGGCCCAGTGAGCGCGAGTTCGACCCGTACGGGCTGGTCTTCCACTCCGGGCGCTGGTACACCACCGGCCTCGACCACCGGAGCGGCGAGCCGCGCACCTTCCGGCTGGACCGGATCACCCGGGTCGAGCAGGGAGAGTCGGGCTTCGAGCCGCCCGAGGACTTCGACCCGGTCCAGCGGGTGGTGGAGTCACTGGCCGGTGCGCCCTGGCGGCACCGGGTGGAGGTGGAGCTGGCGGTCGGCCTCGCCGAGGCCCGCCGCCGGCTTCCGCCCGCCGTCGGCACGCTCACCGAACTCGCCGAGGACCGCGTGCTGCTGCGGGCCCGGGCGCAGAACCTCGACGGCGTCGCGGTGCTGCTGGCCGGCCTGGGGTGGCCGTTCACCGTCCGGGAGCCCGCCGCGCTGCGCGCCGAGGTGCGGGCGCTCGCGGCCCGGCTCGCCGCCTGGGGCGCCGAACCGGCCTACCCGGCCGCGGCCGGGTAGGGC
>NZ_JBSHBN010000226.1:0-11889 GCF_053612025.1 Kitasatospora sp. NPDC054768 | reverse complement strand
GCCCCGGGCGGGGCGCCGTAGCGCTCCGCCCGGGGCGGTCACCTGTCCGTTTGCCGTTCTCGGCTCACATTTCGCTCGTGACGCTCACCCCGCTGAAGCCCTGCTGGGCGTAGAGGCTGAAGAAGACGTAGCCCGCCGGCGGGTTGGTGACGGTCAGCGTCTCCGAGTTGTCCGGGCCCGTCGAACGCGCGGTGTTCGCGTTGGTGTAGGCCCAGCCGCCCGGGTTGTAGTAGAGGTCGCCGTTGCCGGTGCCGCCACTGGTGGTGATCTTCACCTGCTTGGTGCCGGCCGGCACCGTCAGGAAGAAGTGAGCGTAGTTGCCCGTGGTCGCCGCGACGTTGCTGCGCGCGCAGTTGGCGTCCAGCTGCCGGGTGTCGGCGCCGGTGCACTCCGGCAACTGCGGCGTGGTGGGCGTGCCGCCGTCGGTGGCGCAGGCGCCCGCGGCGCACCTGGTCAGCCAGCTGTCGAAGTCGGCGTCGTAACGGGTGCCGATGGTGGTCTTCAGGATGGTGCGGGCACCGTTCCAGTCACCGGCGCGGTACTTGGCGAGGACCGCGTCCATGTCGGAACGGTGCTGCTCCAGCATGTAGCGCACGGCCAGGTACCCCCAGCGGTACACCCGGTCCTGGTCGCCGTAGGCGGTGTCGAAGAGGTCGCTCAGCCTGTAGGTGTGGCGGCCGGCCGCCGCGATGGCCGCGTCGTTGTTGACCTTGCGGTACGACCAGGAGACGTACTCGGCGAAGCCCTCCACCCACCAGACGGTCGGGGTGGTCATGCCGGCCTCGAAGTCGCCGTACATGTTGAACCGGCCGTCGAGGTAGTGGGTGTACTCGTGGTTGAGGTTCCAGATCTCGAAGGACGGGCGGGCCCACTCGGCCTCGTAGCAGAGGAAGCGCGGCTGGTTGCCGGCCGTGGCCGGCTCGCCCTCCAGGTACATGCCGCCGTTGTTGGTGTCGATGCCGTAGATCGCGGCGGCGAGCACCTGGTAGTCGAGCGAGGAGTGGAAGACCACGACCTCGATCGTGCTGTTGCCGTCGTCCTTGACCGGGCCGCTGTCCTTGGCCACCGCGTGGAAGAACGCGTCCTGACCGTTCAGGCTGGTGCAGGCGGTGCCGACCTGGGTGCTGTCCAGCGCCTGGGCGAGGATCGTGATGCTCGGGCTGCAGGTGTGCTTCACGGTCAGCACGCCGGCCTTGAGCTGGTCGGCCTTGTTGCAGGTGCCGTAGTACGAGCAGTTGCCGGCGTCGTAGTAGTCGACGCCCTCGGCGACCGCGGCCCACTGGTAGACGGTGCGGCCCTTCGGCTCCGAGGTGCCGACCAGCCCCTTGGCGAGGGGGCGGACCTTGGCCTGGAGGGCCGTGTCCTTCAGGAAGCGGGTGAGCTCCTTGGTCGCGTTGTAGACCAGCACGCCGTAGGTGTCGCCGAGCAGGGCGTTGTTGCGGGTCGCGAAGTCGGACAGCGCGTCCAGCACGCTCGGGTCGGCCTCGACGGCGGCGTCGAAGCCGGGCACCTGGTGGCCGCGGAACAGCACGGTGAAGACCGGGTTGACCGCCCACGCCATGCCGGCCGGGTTCCAGGTGTCGGCCTTGTAGTCGCCCAGCAGCCGCTTGACGACCGGCAGGTAGCGGACGTTCTCCTGGGCGCTGTCGATCAGGGTGACGGCCTCGCCCAGGATGGGCCCGTTGCCCGCCACGACGTCGCGCGAGTGCGCGCTGTTGAAGAAGGCGTCCAGGCCGGACTGGATCGCGGTCTTGAGGCCGGCGCCGTACTCGCCGACGTCCTGCTTGTGGTACCACTGCACGAAGTAGCCGGCGCGCAGGTAGAGCACCAGCTGCTCGACCGACGTGCTGTTGTCACCGGGGTAGTTGGCCGCCGCGTCGCGCAGCGCGTAGGCCACCGTGCTCATCTGCTCCTCGCGGAACGCGCCGCGAGCGTCGCCGCCGGTGAGCTGGAACAGGCTGTTGATGCACTGGACGTCGGCGTCCTTGATGTGCTGGACCAGGTCGCTACCGGTCCGGCCGGTGAAGTCGCCGACGGTACAGGGCTTTTCGGCCGCCGCGCCGAGGCGCAGGGCCTTGGCGGTCGGCCGGACCTCGGCCGGCCGGGTGTCGACCGGGAGCGGGGCGCGCTGGTCGACCGAGGCCAACTGCTGCCCGCTGTCGGCTCGTTCGGGGGCGCCGGTGGCGGGCTGCGGAGCCGGTCCGGTGGGGACGGGCGTGGGCGTGCCGCCGGGGGTGGGGGCGGCGGGAGCGGCCTGGGACTGCGGAGCGAACAGGCCGACCGCCAGGAACAGGGACAGGACGAGCGTCAGCAATCGTGCCAGCTGCGGGAGTCGCAGCAGACGTGAAGGACTCACGTGGGGGCCTCCGGGCCGTCGTCGGCCGCGACGTGGGGCGCGGCCGGTGGGGGTGTCGAGGACCGCTGGTGACGGCGCCGCGTGGGGGCGGTTCCGTCGGGCACGGTGGGGGATGTGACATGTACCATGGCACATCTCACATGGCCTTGGGAACCCGGGGCGTTGTGCGCAGTTCGCGGGGAATTCGGTCAGGACCCGTGATGGCGGTCCACCGACGGACCCGCCCCGGGCGGGGCGCCGTAGCGCTCCGCCCGGGGCGGTCACCTGTCCTGCATGCCGAGGTCGGCTCAGAATTCGCTCGTGACGCTCACCCCGCTGAAGCCCTGCTGGGCGTAGAGGCCGAAGAAGACGTAGCCGGCCGGCGGGTTGGTGACGGTCAGCGTCTCCGAGTTGTCCGGGTTGGTCGACCGGAGGACGTGGGAGTTGGTGTACGCCCAGCTGCCCGGGTTGTAGTAGAGGTCGCCGTTGCCGGTGCCGCCACTGGTGGTGATCTTCACCTGCTTGGTGCCGGCCGGCACCGTCAGGAAGAAGTGCGCGTAGTTGCCCGTGGTCGCCGCGACGTTGCTGCGCGCGCAGTTGGCGTCCAGCTGCCGGGTGTCGGCGCCGGTGCACTCCGGCAACTGCGACTGGCCCGGCGTGTTGGCGGCGCAGGCGCCGGCGGCGCACCTGGTCAGCCAGCTGTCGAAGTCGGCGTCGTAACGGGTGCCGATGGTGGTCTTCAGGATGGTGCGGGCACCGTTCCAGTCACCGGCGCGGTACTTGGCGAGGACCGCGTCCATGTCGGAACGGTGCTGCTCCAGCATGTAGCGCACGGCCAGGTACCCCCAGCGGTACACCCGGTCCTGGCTGCTCCTGGCGTAGACCGTGTCGAAGAGCTCACTCAGCTTGTAGGTGTGCTGCGAAGCCACCGCGATGGCGTCGGTGTTGACGGCCTTGCGGTACGACCAGGAGACGTACTCCGCGAAGCCCTCGACCCACCAGTCGATCGGCTGGACCTGGCCCGCGTCGTAGTCGCCGTAGACGTTGAACCGGCCGTCGAGGTAGTGGGTGTACTCGTGGTTGAGGTTCCAGATCTCGAAGGACGGGCGGGCCCACTCGGCCTCGTAGCAGAGGAAGCGCGGCTGGTTGCCGGCCGTCGCCGGGTCGCCCTCCAGGTACATGCCGCCGTTGTTGGTGTTGATGTCGTAGATGACCGCGGCGAGCACCTGGTAGTCGAGCGAGGAGTGGAAGACCACGACCTCGATCGTGCTGTTGCCGTCGTCCTTGACCGGGCCGCCGTCCTTGGCCACCGTGTGGAAGAACGCGTCCTGACCGTTCAGGCTGGTGCAGGCGGTGCCGAGCTGGGTGCTGTCCAGCGCCTGGGCGAGGATCCTGATGCTCGGGCTGCAGGTGTGGTCGACCGTCAGGTTGGCGGCCTTGAACTTCGCCGGGTCCTCACAGGTGCCGTAGTACGAGCAGTCGGCCTTGTCCCACCAGTTCACCGCGAGCGCCACCGAGCCACGCTGGTACATCGTGGGTCCGGTCGGGGCGGACTGCTGGGCCAGGGCCCGCGCGTAGGGGCGCACCTTGGGCAGCAGTTCCGGGTACTGCATGAAACGGGTCAGCTCGTTGGTCGCCTCGTAGACCGTCCGCCCGTAGGTGCCGCCGTGCAGGCCCTGGTTGCGGGAGATGAAGGTGAACAGGGTGTCCAGCACGCTCGGGTCGGCCTTGACGGCGGGGAGGAAGTCGGCCTCCCAGTGTCCGGCGAACAGCGCGGTGAGCACCGGGGTCAGCCCGTAGACCATGCCGGTCGGGTTCCAGGTGGCGCTGTCGTAGTCGGACAGCAGTCGCTTGACGACCGGCAGGTAGCGGGCGCTGTCCTTGGCGCTGTCGATCAGCGTGGTCGCCCGGGCCAGCGGGCCCGCGTTGTCCGCCGTGACGTCCCGCGAACGGGAGTTGGCGAAGAACGCGTCCAGCGCGGAGCGGGTCGCGGTCTTCAGGCCGGCGCCATAGGGGCCCACCACGTCGGGGTTGTAGAACTGCACGAAGTAGCCGGCCTGCAGGTAGAGCATCAGCTGCGAGATCGACGCGCCGTTGTTGCCCTGGTAGCTGTTCGCGGCGTCGCGCACCGCGTACGCCACGGCGGTCATCTGCGACTCGCGGAACGCGTTCGCGGCGTCGCCGCGGCCGATCTTGAACAGCGAGTTGACGCACTGGAGGTCGACGGACTTGATCTGCTGGACCAGCGCGCTGCCGGTCCGGCCGGTGAAGTCACCGACGTTGCAGGGCCGGTCGGCGGCCGCGCCCAGCCCGAAGGCCTTGGCCTGCGGCTGGTCGGCCGTCGGCAGGCCGGTGAGCGGGGCCGTCGGCGACTGGGGTACCAGGTCCTCCGGGCTGAGCCGCTTCCGGCCGTCCGGCCGCGCGGGGGCGGTGTCGACGCGGTCCGCGCCGATCGCGGGCGGCGGCGCCAGGTGGGCGGGCACCGTGCCGACGGGCGCACCGGCGGGGGTCGTCCCGCCGGGGGTGGGAGCGGCGGGGGTGGCCTGGCTGAGCGGGGCGAACACGCCGACCGCCAGGACGAGGGTCAGAACGAGCGTCAACAGTCTTGCCAACTGCGGGACTCGCAGTAAGCGTCGGCCATTCACGTGGGGGCCTCCGGGCCGTCAAAGGCCGCGAGTTGGGGCGCGGCCTACGGTGGAGCGAGGTCCGTCGGCGACGGCACCGCGTGGGGCGGTTCCGCCGTGGAGACGGTGGGGATGTGCCATGTACCATTGCACACATCACACAATATTGTGAAGGCCTTTACCCAAGGTCCACCCATCCACGACAGCGGAAAGGGCATGGCGACGAGTCGTCACCATGCCCTTTCCGCTTGCGAAGGAGGGGATTCCGGGAATTCCCGGCCGCCCCTCCCGGAGCGGCTACTTGCGGAGCAGCAGGATCACGCCCGCCGTCACCAGGCCGACCACGACGGCGGCCACGCCGTACGCCAGGCGGTGCGCCCGCAGCACCGGCAGGAAGCGGTCCACGGCGTAGCGGCCGGGGCCGGTCAGGGCGAGTGCCGCGGCGCCCGCGGTCAGCAGCAGCTCGTACTCGCTGCCCTTCGGGGCGAAGAAGCCGCCGCCCCAGGTGACGGCTATCGCGTTGACCATCGTGCCGACGATCGCGGCGCCCGCCAGCGGGGTCAGCAGGCCGACGGCGAGGGCGAGTCCGCCCAGCGTCTCGGTGAGGCCCGCCACCACGGCCATGGCGTCGCCGGCCGGGTAGCCGCTCATGGTGAAGAACTGACCGGTGCCGTCGATCCCGCCGCCGCCGAACCAGCCGAACAGCTTCTGGCTGCCGTGCGCGGCCATGGTCAGGCCGAGGGCCAGGCGCAGGAGCAGGAGTCCGGCGTCGTAGGCGTGCGGGGAGGTCATCGCGGACCCGGCGGTGTCCCGGGCCGGGCTGACGGTGGTGGTGGCGGCGGTCGTGCTCGGGCTGCTGCTCGGCATGCGCGTCTCCATCGATCGGGGTTCGGTCGTCGTCCGGCGCGGCCGGACGTGGTCACGGGTTGTGGTGGTGCGGCGGGCAGGGGTCGTCACCCCCACCGTTGTTCAAATTTGAACCGCCGCTCTTCGACCGTACCGCGAAGTTCGAATTTGAACAACTGACGGATCGTCGGCGACTCGCGGAGCCCGTCCGGGCCGGAGAGGGTGGAGGCATGGCTCAACACAGGCACCACCGACGGGAGGCGCGGACCGGCACCCCGTACCCCGAGGCGCTGGACGCCTTCGGCGAGCGCGTCCGGCTCATCACCCCCGGCCAGTGGGACTCCCCCACGCCGTGCAGCGACTGGTCCGTCCGCGACCTGGTCAACCACCTCACCGGCGAGCAGCTCTGGGTACCCGAACTGCTGATGGGCGCCACCGTCGGCGAGGTCGGCGGACGCTTCGACGGCGACGTGCTCGGCGACGACCCGGTCACCGCCTGGACCGACGCCGCCGAGGCCGCCCGGGAGGCCTGGGCCGTCCCCGGCGCCACCGAGCTGACCGTCCACCTCTCCTTCGGCGACACCTCCGGCCAGTACTACCTGGACCAGCTCACCACCGACCTGGTGATCCACTCCTGGGACCTCGCCGAGGGCATCGGACGGCTCACCCGGCTCCCGGACGGGCTCGTCGGGTTCGCGCTCGGCGAGTTCGCCGGGTACGGGGACCTCTCCGGCAGCGGGCTCTTCGACCCGCCGGTGCCGGTGCCCGAGGACGCCGGACCGCAGACCCGGCTGCTCGCCCTCGCCGGGCGGCAGGACGGCGGGTGACCGGGCTGCGGGTGACCGGGCGGCGGCACGGAGGGTGACCGGATCGCACGACGGCGGGTGACCGGGATACGCGACGGCGGATGACCGGGCTGCGGCGCGCAGGGCGGACGGCGGCGTCTCCGGGCGGGCGGGCGCGACTCCGCGTGACCGGCCGCGCCCGCGCGTGAACGGGCGCGCCTCCGGGTGAACGGGCCGGCGCCGGATACTGGAAGGCGACGGGGGAAGTCTTCCGTGCGAGAGGCGGGCGGGCCATGAGCCGCAGGCCTGACATCCTCGGCGAGTTCACCGCCGACCACCGGGCGGCGATCGAGCTGCTCGACCGGATCGAGGCCGCACCGGCCGACGACCCCGGGCGCGGCGAGCTGCTCGCCCGGCTGACCGACCTGCTGTTCACCCACTGCGCCGCCGAGGAGGAGCACCTCTTCCCCGTGGTGCAGCACGACGTGCCCGACGGCGGGGCGCTGGTCTTCCGCAGCATCCACGACCACCTGGCGATCGGGCAGTACCTCGCCGACCTCCAGGGGCTCGGACCCGCCGACCCGGCCCTCGGCACCCTGCTGCGCGGCCTCGCCGAAACCCTGCGCCGGCATCTGCGCGACGAGGAGGAGCAACTCTTCCCGGCCGCCCGCAAGGCCCTGCCGGCGGCGGCCCGCACCGCGCTGGGCGACCGGCTGCGGGCGGACCGGGCCGAGCTGGACTCCCCGGGCTGATCAGGCCCCGGGCCGATCGATTCTCCTGGCCGATCAGTCCTTCGGGCCGATCACCGCGAACCGGGCGCCCTCGCGGTCCCGCAGCCGGGCCACCCGCCCGTACGGGGAGTCGAAGACCGGCCCGAGCGCGCCGCCGCCCAGCTCCACGGCCCGGGCCAGCGCCCGGTCGGTGTCCGGGACGGCGAAGGACACCTCCCAGTGCGGCGGCATCCCGGCCGGGCCGCCCGCCTGTTCCTTGGCCAGCGCCGCGACACTGTGGCCCTCGGCGCGCAGCACCACCCGGTCGTGCTCCCAGCGGACGTCGAAGCGCTCCGGGTCCCGGCCGTCCCAGCGGAACACCTCGCCGTAGAACAGTGCCGCCGCGAACGGGTCCGGGGTGCGCAGCTCGATCCAGACCGGCGCGCCGGGCACGTCCAGCTTCCGGGCCCGGCCCGGCGGGCCCTCCCAGATGCCGAACACCGCGCCCGCCGGGTCCGCCGCGAAGGCCACCCGTCCGGCGTCGAAGGTCAGCGGGCCGACCGCCAGCGTCGCGCCGCGCTCGCGCACCGCGTCGGCGGCGGCGTCGGCGCTCTCCGTCCCGAAGTAGCTGGTCCACGCGACCGGGATCGCCCCGAAGCCGGCGACGCCCAGCCCGGCCACCGCCTCCCCGCCGGTCACCGCGTGCACGTACGGGCCGAAGCGGTCCGGCCCGGGCTCGAACTCCCAGCCGAGCAGGGGCCCGTAGAACTCCTCGGCGTCGTCCAGGTCCCGGGCCATCAGGCTCACCCAGCACGGTACGGCCGCCACACAGCGCACCCTGGCGGCCGTCTCACCGCTGCCCATCGCGAACCTCCTCGCCCACCCGGCCGCCGGGCCCCTCCCGACTCCCACGGCCCACCGGCCGCCCGGGACGCCCACAGCCTAGGCCGCCACCCGCACCGCCCCGGGGACGCCATGCCCGGGATCAGCGCACCCACTTCTTGAGGGGCTCGGTGTCCAGGGAGATGCCCACCGGGTCGGGCAGCTGGACGGCCTTGCCGAAGGGGAGGGTGTGGACCGTCTCGTAGCGGAACGAACTGCTCGGGCAGCATCTGCGGGCGCTCGGAGATCACAGTCACGGGCCCCTCCTTCTCCTGGACACCCTTCGGGCCAACGAGGTCCCGGCGGGTGGTCACGGGCCGCTCGGCTTCGATCACAGCCCAGCCGGCCGAGGCACCCCTCGTATGACGCAGGTCACATGGGGGGCGGAAATTCCGGGGACGGATTCCCCGTTTGCGAGTACGTTGGAAGAAGCGGGGAGAATTTCCCCGGTATCCTGATGAGGAGCAGTCGTCGTGGCCACCACCGCCGAGTCGGTCCGTCCCGCCGGGAGCGCGCGTACGCCGAAGTTGCGTGCGGACGCGAGCCGGAACCGGGAGCGGATCGTGCTGGCGGCCCGGGACGCGTTCGTCGAGCACGGTGCGGACGCACCGCTGGACGAGATCGCGAAGCGGGCGGGGGTCGGCAATGCCACGCTGTACCGGAACTTCCCGGACCGGGTGGCGCTGATCCACGAGGTGGCGGTGCTCGTCAAGAACCGCATCCTGGCCCTCGCCAAGACGGCGACGGCCGAGGCGGACGCTCCTGACGGCGGCGGCCCGTTCGACGCCCTCCAGCGGTTCGCGCACGCGTCCGTCGGGGAGAAGGTCGGCGGTCTCTGCACCCTGTTCAGCAACCATGTCGACCCGTTCGACCCGGAGTTGACCGAGATCCGGGAGCGCCTGCAGGCCGCCGTGGGCGGGCTGATGGAGCGCGCCCGGGCCGCGGGCGAGCTACGGTCGGACGTCGACCACGGTGACCTGTTCATCGCGATGAGCCAGCTGACCCGGCCACTGCCGAACACCGCCTGCCGACTGCTCGACGACTTCGTCCACCGGCACCTGCAGATCTTCCTGGACGGCCTGCGCGCGCCGGCCGCTTCGGTGCTGCCCGGCCGGGCCGCGACCTTCGAGGACTTCCAGCCCCAGAACTGACCCGACCACCAGGACCGACCGCCCGACGGCGCGCTGTCGCGCCCCGGCACACCCTTTCACCGCACCTTCCCCGTGCGGCAACCCGCCGTTCCCGTACGGCACTCGACCGTTCACGCACACCACACGCACCGTGAAGTGAGTACCCCCATGCCTCAAACCGACGCCCGACCGGCGACGCTGCCCGATCCCCGGCGCTGGAAGGCCCTGATATTCATCGGGCTCGCCCAGCTGATGGTCGTCCTCGACGCCACCATCGTGAACATCGCCCTGCCGTCCGCGCAGCGCGACCTGGGCATCTCCGACGGAAACCGCCAGTGGGTGATCACCGCCTACGCGCTGGCCTTCGGCGGCCTGCTGCTGTTCGGCGGCCGGATCGCGGACCTCTGGGGCCGCAAGCGGACCTTCATCGTCGGCCTGACCGGCTTCGCCCTCGCCTCCGCGCTCGGCGGCGCCGCGGCCAACACCGCGATGCTGCTCGGCGCCCGCGCGCTCCAGGGCGTGTTCGGCGCGCTGCTCGCGCCGGCCGCGCTGTCGCTGCTCGCGGTGAGCTTCACCGAGGCGCGTGAGCGCGCCAAGGCCTTCGGCATCTACGGCGCGATCGCCGGTGGCGGCGGCGCCATCGGTCTGATCCTCGGCGGCCTGCTCACCGAGTACATGAACTGGCGCTGGACCTTCTTCGTCAACATCCCGTTCGCCATCGTGGCCGCCGCGGGCGCCGTGCTGGTGATCCGCGAGCCCGCCGAGGGCCGCAACCGCAACCGGCTGGACGTCCCCGGCGTGCTGCTGGTGACCACCGGCCTGGTCGCGCTGGTCTACGGCTTCACCCGCGCCGAGTCCGACGGCTGGTCGTCCGGCAGCACCATCGGGCTGTTCGTCGCGGCCGCCGTGCTGCTGACCGCCTTCGTGCTGGTGGAGCGCCGGGTCAAGGCCCCGCTGCTGCCGCTGCGCGTGGTGCTCGACCGCAACCGCGGCGGGGTGTACCTGTCGCTGGGCATGGCCGTGATCGGCATGTTCGGTCTGTTCCTCTTCCTGACCTACTACCTGCAGATCGTGCTCGGCTACAGCCCGGTGCTGACCGGCGTCGCCTTCCTGCCGATGGTGGCGGGCATGATCACCGGCTCGACCCAGATCGGCGCCCGGCTGATGACCAGGGTCCCCGCGCGCTACCTGATGGCGCCCGGCTTCCTGGTCGCCTCGGTCGGCATGTTCCTGCTGGCCCACATCGGCGTGAACACCTCGTACCCGGCGCTGATCCTGCCCGGCCTGGTCCTGATGGGCCTCGGCATGGGCACCGCGTTCATGCCGGCCATGAGCCTCGCCACCCACGGCGTCCAGCCGCGCGACGCGGGCGTGGCCTCGGCCATGGTCAACACCTCGCAGCAGGTCGGCGGCGCCATCGGCACCGCGCTGCTGAACACCATCGCGGCCAGCGCGACCACCGGGTGGCTGGCCGCGCACGCCACCGCGGCGGCCACCTCGCCGGAGGCCGCCAAGGCGTTCCAGTTCCAGGGCATGGTGCACGGCTTCTCGACCGCGATCTGGGTGTCCTTCGGGATTCTGGTGGCGGCCGCCGCGGTCGCCTTCACCTTCGTCAACGCCGGCCGGCCGGGTGCCGCGGCGGGCTCGGACACGGGCGCGGCGAAGGAGAACGAGGTGCCGGTGCTGGTGCACTGACGGCCGGGGGTTTGCTCGGGTGCGTACGCGGCCCGTCCGGTGTCCTCCAGGACACCGGACGGGCCGCTCGCCGTTCGGGGCCGCGGAGCCAGGTGACCGGGGGCCGGGGCCCCGAACGGCTCCGGGGAGCCGCCAAGGACCCCGGGGTAGAAGTGGGGATCACTCCCCGATTATGGTGGCCCTCAGTGCGAATCGGGGACTCCTCCCCGTTTCCTTCGGACCGAGGTGCGTGCACATGACCCGGAATCAGAGCCCTGGGCGGGGGCAGCGGGCCGCCGACTGGGCGGACGGCCGGCTGGGGATCCACTCCCTGGCCAGGGCGAACCTGCGGAAGATCTTCCCGGACCACTGGTCCTTCATGCTGGGCGAGATCTGCCTCTACACCTTCCTGATCATCATCCTGACCGGTGTCTGGCTGACGCTGTTCTTCAAGCCCAGCATGGGCGAGGTGGTCTACGCGGGCTCGTACGTCCCGCTCAAGGGCGTCCCGATGTCGGAGGCCTACGCCTCCACGGTGGACATCAGCTTCGAGGTCCGCGGCGGTCTGCTGATCCGCCAGATCCACCACTGGGCGGCGATCGTCTTCGTCGCCGCCATGTTCGTCCACATGATGCGGGTGTTCTTCACCGGCGCGTTCCGCAAGCCGCGCGAGATCAACTGGGTCTTCGGCTTCCTGCTGCTCTTCCTCGGCATGCTGGACGGCTTCTTCGGCTACTCGCTCCCGGACGACCTGCTCTCCGGCACCGGCATCCGGTTCATCGAGGGCTCGATCCTCGCCGTCCCGCTGATCGGCACGTACATCCAGATGTTCCTGTTCGGCGGCGAGTTCCCCGGCCACGACATCGTGCCGCGCTTCTTCACCATCCACGTGCTGCTGATCCC
>NZ_JBSHBN010000225.1:0-11960 GCF_053612025.1 Kitasatospora sp. NPDC054768 | reverse complement strand
GCCGTGGCGCGGCCGCCCCCGGTCCGCGCGGGTTCAGCGAGGACGGCAGCGGCGGCTCGGCCGCGCCGCCCCCGCCGTTTCCGCCGTACGGGTTCCCGCCGCCCCCCGGGCGGCCCTCCTGCCACGTGTTCATGCCGACGAGGATGCCCGACCCCGGTCGGGCTGACTCCCCCCGGGGGGCCCACCGGGCTTCTTGTAGCAGTTTTGATGCACGTGCCGGATCGTTCCGCCGCAACGTCCGGACACCCGGTGTTCCAGCTGCTGAAACGTTTCTTGACCAGCCCGAACACAGCGTGTTTGCATTCCAGGCATGGATCAGCGTTGGGCACTCACGCGTCGGCGGCACGTCGACCTGCGGCGCGGTGTGGCCTGTTCGCTCTGTCGCGGCTGACGCGCGCCCGCCGAATCCCCGTACCCGCCGCACGTCCGCCGACACAGCGCCCCCGCCGCACGTCCGCCGACACAGCGCCCCCGGTGCCGCCCCGGCACCGCTCCCGGCACCGGCCCCCACCCGCGGCGCCCTCCCCCGCCGCACCCGGCCGGAACCCGCCGCACCGCGCCGCCCCGCTTCCACCCAGAGGTGAACCCATGGCCGTCGTCCTGTCCGTTTCCGGCTCCCCGTCCCCCACCTCCCGCACCACCCGCCTGCTGCGCCACGTCGACGCGCGGCTGGCGGAGCGCGGCCACCACGTCGTCCCCTTCGAGGCCCGCAGCCTGCCCGCGCACGCGCTGCTGTCGGGCGACTTCGACCACCCCGAGATCGTCGCCGTCACCGAGCTGTTCGCCCGCGCCGACGGCGTGGTCGTCGGCACCCCCGTCTACAAGGCCGCCTACTCGGGCCTGCTGAAGGCCCTGCTGGACGTGCTCCCGCAGTACGCGCTGGCCGGCAAGGCCGTCCTGCCGCTCGCCACCGGCGGCTCGCCCGCGCACGTCCTCGCGGTGGACTACGCGCTGCGCCCGGTGCTCAGCTCGATGGGCGCCGACCACATCACCCAGGGCTGGTTCGTGCTCGACCGCCACATCACCGCCCGGGAGGACGGGACGACCCTGGTGGAGCGCGAGACCGAAGCCCTGCTGGTCCCGGTCGTGGAGGGCTTCGCCACGGCCCTGGAGCGGCTGGCCGCAACCGCGCTGACGAGCTGACGGACCGCCGCCGCGGCCCGTACGGGGCGTCCCCGAGACGGGCCGCGGCTACCCCTAGGGGGAGCGGCGCCGCGGCCCGTAGAACCTTGGTTGAGCGGCTTCATTCCGGCGGATGACGAGCCGCCGGCCGTCGGCTCCTAACGTGGTTCACACATCCCCACCCGCCGGGAAGCGGCCCGCTTGCGTCGGGTCCGGTGGCCAGGTCCACCGGGAGGGTGGAGACAACTCCCGGTCGAGGACTACCGCCTGCGCCATGTCATGAGGCGGGCGGGCCCGCGAGGCTGGGGGCCAACGGGTGAGCGCATCTTCCTTAGGAGAGTCCAGTGACGACGGCAGCAGCAGCCGTGTACGACCCCCAGCTTCCCGGCGGAGCGTCAGCCGTCGCCGCGTCGGCCCGTCAGGTCACCAAGGCGTACGGTTCGGGCGAGACCAGGGTGACCGCGCTCGACTCCGTCGACGTGGACATCCAGCGCGGCCGGTTCACCGCGATCATGGGCCCCTCGGGCTCCGGCAAGTCCACCCTGATGCACTGCCTGGCGGGCCTCGACACGGTCACCTCCGGCCGGATCCGGATCGGCGACACCGAGATCACCGGTCTCAAGGACAAGCAGCTCACCAGACTCCGGCGCGACAAGATCGGCTTCATCTTCCAGGCGTTCAACCTGCTTCCGACCCTGAGCGCGCTGGAGAACATCACGCTCCCGATGGACATCGCCGGCCGCAAGCCCGACCAGGCCTGGCTGGACCAGGTGGTGGAGACGGTCGGCCTGTCCGGCCGGCTCAAGCACCGCCCCTCCCAGCTCTCCGGCGGCCAGCAGCAGCGCGTCGCGGTGGCCCGGGCGCTGGCCGCCCGCCCCGAGATCATCTTCGGGGACGAGCCCACCGGGAACCTGGACTCCCGCTCCGGCGCCGAGGTGCTGACCTTCCTGCGCCGCTCGGTGGACGAGCTGGGCCAGACCATCGTGATGGTCACCCACGACCCGGTCGCCGCCGGCTACGCGGACCGCGTGCTCTTCCTCGCCGACGGCGTGATCGTGGACGAGATGCACGCGCCCACCGCCGACTCCGTCCTCGAACGCATGCGCCGTTTCGACGGCAAGCGCACCAGCTGAGCGGCGGGACGACACCATCATGCTGCTCAAGACCTCACTGCGGAGCTTCTTCGCCCACAAGGGCCGGATGGCGCTCTCGCTCATCGCTGTCGTGCTGTCGGTGGCCTTCGTCTCCGGCACCCTGGTGTTCTCCAACACCGCCACCGGCACCTTCGACAAGCTCTTCGCCGCGACCGCCTCCGACGTCTCGGTCAATCCGCCCAAGCCGGCCGAGGACGAGGAGCAGCAGGCCGCCGTCAAGCCGCCGACCGTCCCGGTCGCGCTCGCCGACCAGGTCGCCGCGGTGCCGGGCGTGAAGAAGGCCGTCGGCCAGGTCATGGTCCGGAACGCGGCCCTCATCGACCCGGCCACCAACAAGCTGGTCGGCCCGACCAGTGGCGCGCCCACCATGCTCGGCAACTGGACCGACACCCCGCGCAACCCGGTCACCATCACCTCCGGCCACGCGCCGCGGAACTCCGGCGAGCTGGTGCTGGACGCGGACACCGCGAAGAAGGCCAAGCTTGGCCTCGGCGACCGGATCAGGATCGAGAACTCCGGCGGCAGGCACGACCTCACCATCGCCGGCATCGCCACCTTCACCGCCACCAACCCGGGCGCGGCGCTCGGCTTCCTGGACACCCCGACCGCCCAGCAGGTGTTGCTCGGCGAGCCGGCCTACACCTCGATCGAGGCCTTCGGTGACGGCAGCCTCGGCAACGACCGCCTCAAGGCCGACACGACGGCCAGGATCGGCGGCGGCTACCTGGTCAAGACGGCGGCCGAGCAGAAGGACGAGAACACCAAGCAGGTCGGCAGCAGCCTCAACTTCATGAAGTACGCGATGCTCGGCTTCGCCCTCGTCTCGGCGGTCGTCGGCGCGTTCCTGATCGTCAACACCTTCTCGATGCTGGTCGCCCAGCGCACCCGGGAGATCGGCCTGCTACGCGCCATCGGCGGCAGTCGGCGGCAGGTCAACCGCTCGGTGTTGGTCGAGGCGCTGATCCTGGGCGTGCTCGGCTCGACCCTCGGGGTGGCGGCCGGTCTGGGTGTCGCGGTCGGCCTGATCAAGCTGATGAACGCGATCGGCATGGACCTCAGGGCGGCCGACCTGCAGGTCGGGCCGGACGTCTTCGTCGCCGGCTACGCGCTCGGCATACTGGTCACCCTGGTCGCGGCCTGGTTCCCGGCCCGCCGGGCGAGCCGGATCTCGCCGATGGCCGCCCTGCGCGACCACGGCACTCCGGCCGAGGGCCGCGCCAACCTGGTCCGTACGGTCCTCGGCCTGCTGCTGACGGCCGGCGGCGGCGCCCTGCTGGCGCTCGGCGCGCGGGCGGAGAAGGCGGCCACCGGCGGCCAGTACCTGGGCCTGGGCGTGGTGCTCACCCTGATCGGCTTCGTGGTGCTCGGCCCGCTGCTGGCCTCGGCCGTCGTCCGGGTGCTCGGCGCGCTGCTGCCGGCGCTGTTCGGGCCGTCCGGCAAGCTCGCCCAGCGCAACGCGATGCGCAACCCGCGCCGCACCGGCGCCACCGCCGCCGCGCTGATGATCGGCCTGGCGCTGGTGATCGCTTCCTCGGTCTTCAGCTCCTCGGCGGTCACCTCGGCCAGCGCGCAGATCGACAGGTCGGTGGGCGTGGACTACATCATCGGCGGCGGCCGCGCCGAGATCACCACCGAGATGACGGACATCGTGCGCCGGACCCCGGGCATCGACCACGTCACCGTCCAGAAGGGCTTCCACACCAGGATCCAGCTGCCGGACGGACGGCAGGCGAAGACCGCCCTGGACGCCGTGCCGCCCGCCTTCTTCGCCACCGACTTCCACCCGACCGTGCGCTCCGGCGCGGCCGCGTCGATCGGGCGCGGATCGCTGGGGATCGGCGAGGCCTTCGCCAAGGACTTCGGCCTGAAGGTCGGCGACATGGTGACCGTCGACTACGGCAAGGGACGCACCCAGGTGCTGCCGGTCGGGGCGGTCTTCGCCAAGGGCGAGCTGTTCGGCAACGGCTCCTTCGTGGACCTGGACACCATGGCCAAGGCGGTCCCCGCCGCCGAGCAGCCGCCGGTGGACACCTTCTTCGCCAAGGCCTCCCCGGGCGCCGACGTCGCCAGGACGCTGACCGCCCTCCAGGACGGGCTCAAGGAGTACCCGCAGCTGACCGTCAAGGACCAGGCCGGCTACAAGGAGCTGGTGCAGTCCCAGGTCAACACCCTGCTCTACCTGATCTACGGGCTGGTCGCCCTCTCGATCACGGTCGCGGTGCTCGGCGTGGTCAACACCCTGGCGCTGTCGGTGGTCGAGCGGACCCGCGAGATCGGCCTGCTGCGGGCGATCGGGCTCTCCCGCCGCCAGCTGCGCCGGATGATCCGGCTGGAGTCCGTGGTGATCGCGCTGTTCGGCGCCGTCCTCGGCACCGGGCTGGGCCTCGCCTGGGGCGTCACCGTCCAGGGGGTGCTGCGGGACCAGGGCCTGGGGACGCTCTCCGTCCCGACCACCATGGTGGCGATCACGCTGGTCTCCTCGGTGCTGATCGGCCTGTTCGCCGCGCTCGTCCCGGCCTTCCGGGCCGGACGCATGAACGTCCTCGCGGCCATCGCGACGGACTGAGCCGGCTCCGGGGTCGCCGGGCCCCGGAGCACGGGGGAGACGGGGGGAACAGGGGGACCGGGGGGAACTGGGGGAACAGGGGACCGGGGCCGGGTGCGCACAGCACCCGGCCCCGGTGCCGTTCCCCGCCCCTTGCCGGGAGGCCGCCGCCGAGGTGCGTTCCGTTTCCCCCGGGCTGGGATGATCGTCCGATGTTCCCCTCGGACGCCCCGCCGCTGCCCAGCGCCGCGCCCCTCACCAGTGCCGCCGCCGCCCGCTGGCGCGCCGCCCGGACCGCGTGGCGGCTGGACAGCCGGTGGCTCGCGTTGCTGCCGGTCGCCTTCCTGACCCTGGCCGCCGCGGTGGAGCCGGACAGCGGAGGGGCCTGCAACGCCCAGGGCATCTGCCGGGAGACCTGGGGCGAGACCCTGGCCCTCTGGACGCTGCTGGCCGAGGCCGTCCTGCTGGTCGGCCGGCCCCGCGTCCGGCCGCTCGTCCCGGTCGCCGCCCTGGCCCTGTTCTGGTACCTCCCGAACGGCCTGGTCACCCCGCTCGCCCGCTGGTCCGCCGTGCTGCTGCACCTGCTGCTGGCCGCCGTCCTGATCGGCGCCGACCTCGGCCGCCGCCGCGCCCGCCACCAGCTCGACGAACTGATGGCCCCGCCCGTCCCCTTCCCCTGGACGGCCGCCGGCGCGCCCTCGCCCGTCCACCCCCCGCACGCGCCGGTCGGGCGGCGGGTGCTCGGCGTGCTGTTCCTGGTCGCCGCCGCCGCGCTGCCGGTGTACGGCCTGTGGGCGCAGTCCCAGCAGGAGGAGCGGGACGGCGCGGCCGTGCGGGTCACCGGCACCGCGGGGGAGTTCGACCGGGACGGCCTGCTGACCGTCCACTACCAGGACCCCCACCGCGGTGACGTGACGGTCGCCGCGCCGCCCGGCGCCGCCGCCGGGCCCACCGCGAAGCTGGACGTGTGGTGGGCCGAGCGACCGCAGCCGGGCCAGGCGATCCCGCTGCTGCTGGACGGCGACCGGGTCCGCGCGCTGGGCGACGACTACGACCTGTCCGGCGAGGTGCTCCTCGGCGGCCTGCTCGCCCTGCCCGGCCTGCTGCTGCTCGGCTCCGCCCTGGCCCACGACGTCCGCCGCACCCGGCCCGCCTTCGAGGGCACCGCTCCCGCCCTGGCCGTCCGGGTCCGGGCCGACGCCCAGGGCGACCTGCTGGTGCTCCCGGTGGACGGCCCGGCGGACGGGCCCGCGCTGTGGCGGCTGAAGGAGTGGGAGCGCTACTACTGGGCCCGGGAGGGCCACCCGGACATGCCGGACCGCCCGGGCCCCGGCTGGCTGCCCGAGCACCCCGACCTGGAGGGCGACGAGGAGGACCACCCCGGGTCGGAACCGCGGTACGACCCGGCCGAGGAGGAGTACGGCGAGCTCTTCGAGCGCGCCACCCCGGACCAGGCCGCCGCCTGGCTGGCCCGGGCCGGCCGCAGCGTCCCGGCCGTGCTGTACCGCGGCCCGGACGGCCCCGACCAGCAGCTCCTGGTCCGCCCGGCCCTGCTGGACGGCGACACGCAGCGGGTGGCCTCCGTGGTCGCCCCCGTCGCCCGGGCCCCGCGGCTCGGCCGGCGCTCCGGGCGCTACCGCGAGCGCGAGCTGGCGGTCGCCGCGCTGACCGCCGAGACCGTCGCCGCCGCCCCCGAGGCCGGCTCGGACGCCCGGCCGCTGGACGCCTGCCGCTGGGAGATGCCGCTGCCACTGCGGGCGGCGGCCGGACCGCTGGCGGCGCTGCTGGTCGTCGCCGCCGTCGTGCTGCTCGACGACGACGGCTGGTGGGAGGGGCTGGTGCGCCCGCTGTGGATCGGCTCGCTGGCGATCCACGCCTGCGCCCAGACGTTCTCCTGGCAGCTGGTGGCCGACCGCGACGGCCTGCGGGTGGCCACCGCACTGCGCACCCGCAGCTACCGCTGGGCGGAGATCTCGGCGGCGGCGGTGCACCGGAGCCTGCTGACGATCCGGCTGCGCGGCGGTCGGGAGTTCTCCTTCTTCAGCCGCCCGGCGGCCCGGCTGGCCGCCTTCTTCGGCGGGCGGTACGACCCGGCGGCGGTGGCCCGGACCGTCGCCACCGCCGCCCACCGCCCCGACCTGCGGCCGGCGCAGGCCCTGCCGGACCGGCTGGGCGGCCCCCAGCACCTGGTGAACCGGCTCGCGCTGACCGGTTACGCGGTGTTCACCGTCGCTCACTACGCACTCTGAACCCACCCCGGACCGGCACCGGATCCACACCGCTTCCGGCCCGCGCGTAAGGGGGAGTACGGTGTTCTTGATCACAGCACCGGTGCCGCGCCGCGAGGCGTCCCCGGCCGCCCAGACCGGGACAAGACGGGGACGCGTCCGCACCGGTACGGTTGGCCCCGATGAACACCAAGGCTGCTGAGGAGCTGCCGGCTGTTTCCGTGATCATGCCGGTGCTCAACGAGGAACGTCACCTGCGCACGGCGGTCCGCCGCATCCTGGACCAGGAGTATCCCGGGCCGATGGAGGTGGTGATCGCCCTCGGCCCCTCCACCGACCGCACCGCGGAGATCGCGGCCGAGCTGGTGGCCGAGGACCCGCGGGTGCGGACGGTGGCGAACCCCACCGGCCGGACGCCGGCCGGGCTGAACGCCGCGATCCGGGGCTCACGGCACCCGATAGTCGTGCGCGTGGACGGCCACGGCCTGCTCACCCCCGGCTACATCACCACGGCGGTCCGGCTGCTCGGCGAGATGGAGGCGGCCAACGTCGGCGGCATCATGCACGCCGAGGGCGAGACCGAGTGGGAGCACGCGGTCGCCGCCGCGATGACCTCCAAGATCGGCGTCGGGAACGCGGCCTTCCACACCGGCGGCCTGGCCGGCCCGGCGGACACCGTCTACCTCGGGGTGTTCCGGCGCGAGGTGCTGGAGAAGCTCGGCGGCTACAACGAGGAGTTCATCCGCGCCCAGGACTGGGAGCTGAACTACCGGATCCGCCAGGACGGCGGCCTGGTCTGGTTCACCCCGCAGCTCAAGGTGACGTACCGGCCCCGCCCCTCGGTGCGGGCGCTGGCCAAGCAGTACAAGGACTACGGCCGCTGGCGCCGGGTGGTCACCCGCTACCACCGCGGCTCGGTCAACATGCGCTACCTCGCCCCGCCGGCCGCGCTGGCGGCGGTCGTCCTCGGGCTGGTGCTCGGCGCCGCCGTCCACCCGGCCTTCCTGGCGGTGCCCGGCGCGTACCTGATGGGCATCCTCGGCGGCGCCGCGGTCGAAGGCCGCGGGCTGTCGTTCAAGGCCAGGGCGCTGCTGCCGGTGGCCTTCGCGACCATGCACCTCAGCTGGGGCTTCGGCTTCCTGACCTCTCCGCGCTCGCTGGCCCGAAGAGTGATCGCCAGCGTCGGCCCGTCCTCCAAGGACGTGCTCTCGAAGACGGGTTGATCCCGGGGCGCGCCTGACACGCCCTGGCGCCCGCCGATTCGTCTCGGCAGCCTGCGGTGCCGTGCGGCGCCGCTATCGTCGGTGCGCATGGCGACAGTTGAGGACGGGGCGGGTGCGGCCCGGATCGAGCCGAGCGCGGACGTCGACGAACGGGCCGCGATCGGTGCCGGGACGGCGGTCTGGCACCTCGCCCAGGTCCGCGAGGACGCGGTGGTCGGTGCGGACTGCGTGATCGGCCGCGGCGCGTACGTCGGCCCCGGCGTGCGGATCGGGGACCGGGTCAAGGTGCAGAACCACGCGCTGGTGTACGAGCCGGCGGTGGTCGAGGACGGGGTGTTCATCGGCCCGGCCGCCGTCCTCACCAATGACCGGTACCCCCGCGCGGTCACTCCCGAGGGCCGCCCCAAGGGCCAACACGACTGGCGGGCCGAGGGGGTGACGCTCCGTCAGGGTTGCTCGATCGGCGGCCGTGCGGTGCTGGTCGCCGGGGTGACGGTCGGCCGCTGGGCGCTGGTCGCGGCCGGCGCGGTGGTGCACCGGGACGTCCCGGACTTCGCGCTGGTCGCCGGTGTCCCGGCCCGCCGGATCGGCTGGGTCGGCCGGGCCGGCGAGCCGCTGCGGCCCACCGGGGACGGCGGCTGGCAGTGCCCCCGGACCTCCGAGCGGTACCGCGAGGAGGGCGGAACCCTCCTGCCCGGCTAGCTACTTGGCGCAGACGTCGGTGTCGTCCGCCTGGACCCGCTGGAGGTCCTCGGGCGCCTCGGTGGGCACCGCCGACGGGTTGGCGGCGGCCAGCACGTCCTTGCCGAGCACCAGCAGTAGCCCGCCCTTCGGGTCCGACTTCGCGGCCGGCCGGACGGCGTCGCCGGGCAGGCCGAGGGCGGCGGCCAGGGCCTGGGCCTCGGCCTCCCGGCCGGACGGGTAGGACACCGTGGTGGTCTCGGCGGGCGGTGCGTCGCTGCCCACCACGGCCTTGTCGAAGCCCTTCGCCCGGAGCTTCTCCACGGTCGGCCCGGACTGTCCGCGGGTGCCGCTGCCGTTGCGCACCGTCAGCTGGACGCCCTTGCCGGAGACCGGCGGGGTGGTGGCGGCCGGGGCGGGCGGCGGGGTCGCGGCGCCGGTGGCCGGGGCCTCGGCGGCGGGCGGGGCGCTCGGCGGGGCGGCGGTCTCGGTCAGCGAGCGGTCGGCCGCGACCATCGCGAACAGCTGCCCGGCGTCCGGCTGCTTGAGGATCACCCGGTTCTCGTCCTTGGGGTCGTCCAGGACGGGCGCGGTGGTGAAGGTGATGTTCTTGGTGTCCACCTTGCTGATGTCCAGCGCGAGGTCCTTGAGCTTGTCCACGCTGCCGATGCCGGAGTCCACGGTGAGTGCCTTGGTGGCGGCGTCCGCGAGCTTGTAGAGCTTGGTCGGGCTGGTCAGGGTGTCGTCGCTCTTGATCTTGCGGATCATCGAGCTGATGAACTGCTGCTGGAGCGGGATCCGGGTGAGGTCGCCGCCCTGGCCGACCGCGTGCCGGGTGCGGACGAAGGCCAGCGCCTCCTCGCCCTGGACCACGTGCCGGCCCTTGGTCATCTTGAGGTGGGAGCCGGAGTCGTTGATGTCCTTGGCCGCGCAGACCTCGACCCCGCCGACGGCGGTGGACAGGGTCTTCACCGCCTCGAAGTTGACCTGCACGAAGTGGTCGACCCGGATCCCGGTGTTCTTCTCGACGGTCTTCCAGGTGCAGCCCGCGTCGCGCCCCTCCTGGCCGAGGCTGTTGTTGAACTCCTCCCGCGCCGAGCCCTGGATCTTCTTCCCCTGGGCGTTCTGGCACTCCGGGATCGGCAGCATCAGGTCGCGCGGGAGGCTGATCACCGTCGCGTTGGTGCGGTCCTTGGCGATGTGGAACAGCAGCGTGGTGTCGGCGTGCCCGGTGCTGCCCTCGTCGCCGTACTCCCGGCCGAGGCCCTCCCGGCTGTCCGTGCCGATCACCAGGATGTTCAGCGCGTCCCCGGCGGCCGGGGGCCGCTCGGACTCGTCGCCCAGCTGGACCTTGACCGAGGTCAGGTTGTCGTTGAAGTGCCGGTACAGGTAGTACGCTCCGCCGCAGCCCGCCACCATCACCAGGGCGCCCGCCCCGGCCGTCCACTTGAGCGCCCGTCGGCGCCGGCTGCGCTTGGCGAGCGCGGCCGCCCGCCGCCGGCTGTCCCGGCGGCCCTCGGGGGCCGGTGCCGCCGGTGCCTCGACGGCCCGCCGGCGCTGCCGGGGGACGCCGGGAGCCGGGTCGACCCGGTACCGGCCGCCTTCCGGTTGCTCCTCGTGCACGGGGGTTCCCTACCTTCGACCGGTCACGGCTGCGGACCGCCCGTACGGACGGGCCGATCCGGACACACTAGACGAGCCGAACGGGGGAGTCGTTCCCGGTGTGATCTCCGCCATGTTCCGGCAGGGCGGGGATAAATACCGCTCGTGGCCGAGCAATTGCGGAAACGTCCGGATCGGCCGACGGGGCCGGACCGGGGTGCGCCGGCGCGGTCGGGGGCCGGCGGTTCAGTGCGGGGCGCAGGCGTCCACGTCGGCGGTGCGTCCCTCGAAGGTGGGCGCGGCGCTCGCGGAGGGTGACGCGGTCGCCGTCGCCGAGGCCGTCACCGCCGCCGCCACCTCGGCCGTCGGACCCGCCCCCGGGGACGGGGACGGGCCCGACGAGGGCGAGGACCCGGGCGGCCGGACGGCGACCGGCCGGTCGTCCCGCAACGCCGCGAACAACTGGCCGGTCTGCGGCTGCACGAACTCGTCCCGGTCCGAGTCGTAGCGGTACGGGCGGCGCGGCGCGGTCAGGAAGACCACGTCCGCCGAGGGGACGCCGCGCAGGTCCTGGGTGAGGTCGTACAGCGCGCCGAGCGAGGACAGCCCGCCGTCCGCCCGCACCGAGGAGGTCGCGGCGTCCAGCACCGGCCACAGCTTCGCCGGGTTCAGCAGCACGCCCTGCGACTGCGCCTTGCGGATCAGCGCGGCCAGGAACTGCTGCTGGCGGCCCATGCGTTGGGTGTCGCTGCCGTCGCCCAGGCTCTCCCGGGCCCGGACGTAGCCGAGCGCCTGCTCGCCGTGCAGGGTCTGCCGGCCGGCGGGCAGGTCGAGCCTGGCGTCCTTGTCGTGGATCGGCTGCGGCACGCACACCTCGACCCCGCCGATCGCGTCCACCATCGTCTTGAAGCCGCTGAAGTCGAGGATCACGTAGTGGTCGATCCGGATGCCGCTCAGCTTCTCGACGGTCCGGATCGAGCAGGCCGGACCGCCCGTCTCGAAGGCCCGGTTGAACTGCATCAGCGCGGGCTTGCTGCGGCTGCCGTCCGGCTTCTCGCAGGCGGGGACGGAGACCATGACGTCGCGCGGCACCGAGACCGCCGTCGCGTGCCTGCGGTCGGCGGCCAGGTGCAGCAGGATCGTGGTGTCCGAGCGCTCGGTGCCGCTCCCACCGCCGTACGAGGCGTTCGCGCCGGAGCGGTCGTCGCTGCCGATCAGCAGGATGTTCTCGGCGCCCCGCGCCCCGGCGGTGCGGCTCGGCCGCTCGGCCTCCAGCCGGGCGAGCAGCCGGTCGGTGGCCGAGTCGGTGCGGATGTTGCCGTCCAGCTTGCGGTAGGCGATCCAGAGCAGCGCGCCGGTGGCGACCAGCAGGAACGCGACGGCGCCGGCGGTGATCATCAACCAC
>NZ_JBSHBN010000224.1:0-12300 GCF_053612025.1 Kitasatospora sp. NPDC054768 | reverse complement strand
ATCCGCCCCGCGAACACCTCCGACCCGGCCAGCAACTCCGCGGCCATCCCCACCCACTGCGAACCCTGACCCGGGAACACCAACACCGAACGGCCCGAGGACACACCGTCGCCCCGCACCAGCCCCGGCACCGATCGGCCCTCCGCCAGCGCCTTCACGCCGTCGAGCAGTCGGTCCGGGTCGGTGCCCACCACCACGGCGCGCCGTTCGAAGGCGGTCCGCGTGAGGGCGAGGGCGCGGCCGGTGTCGGCGGCCCGCAGGGGTGCGGGGTCGGCGCTCAGGTGTGCCAGCAGCCGGGCCGCCTGGTCGCGCAGCGCCTCGTCGGTACGCCCCGACAGCACCCAGGGCAGCGGGTACGCATCGCCATCGGCCGCCGTGTCGGCCGCCGGTTCGGCTTCCTCCGCCGGGGCCTGTTCCAGGATCAGATGGGCGTTGGTGCCGCTGACGCCGAAGGCGGACACCCCGGCCCGGCGCGGGCGTCCCGTGTCGTCCCAGACGCGGGCCTCGGAGAGGATCTCCACGGCTCCCGACGACCAGTTCACCATGGGCGTCGGCCGGTCCGCGTGCAGGGTCCTGGGCAGTTCGCCGTGCTCGATCGCCAGCACCATCTTGATGACGCCGCCCACTCCGGCCGCCGCCGACGTGTGGCCGATGTTCGACTTCAACGAGCCCAGCCACAAAGGCCGTTCGGCGGGCCGGTCCTGGCCGTAGGTGGCCAGCAGGGCCTGCGCCTCGATCGGGTCGCCGAGCGTGGTGCCGGTGCCGTGCGCCTCCACCACGTCCACCTCGGACGGCGACAGGTCCGCGTCCGCGAGCGCCGCCCGGATCACCCGCTGCTGCGACGGACCGCTCGGCGCGGTCAGCCCGTTGCTCGCACCGTCCTGGTTCGTGGCCGAACCCCGGATGACGGCCAGCACCGGGTGCCCGTTGCGCCGCGCGTCCGACAGCCGTTCCAGCAGCAGGACGCCGGCGCCCTCGGACCAACCGGTTCCGTCCGCGTCGGCCCCGAACGCCTTGCAGCGGCCGTCGGCCGACAGTGCCCGCTGGCGGCTGAACGCCACGAACGCGTCGGGGGTCGCCATCACCGACACCCCGCCGGCCAGGGCCAGCGTGCAGTCGCCGGCCCGCAGGGCCCGGATCGCCAGGTGCAGGGCGACCAGAGAAGAGGAGCAGGCCGTGTCCACGGTCACCGCGGGCCCTTCCAGGCCCAGGGTGTAGGCGATCCGGCCGGAGACCACACTGCTCGCGGTCCCGGTGTCCAACAGGCCCTGGACCTCGGGGAGGTGGCGCGAACCCGCGCCGTAGCCGTTGCCGATCGCCCCGAGGAAGACACCCGTGCCGGTGCACCGCAGCGTGCGGGGGTCGATCGCGGCCCGCTCGACCGCCTCCCAGGCGGTCTCCAGTGCCAGCCGCTGCTGGGGGTCCATGGCCAGGGCCTCGCGCGGCGAGATGCCGAAGAACTCCGCGTCGAACTCGGCGGCGTCGTGCAGGAAGCCGCCGTGCCGGGTGTAGGACGTACCGGGCCGCTCGGGGTCCGGGTCGTAGAGGCCCTCCAGGTCCCAGCCGCGGTTGACCGGCCAGGCGGAGACCGCGTCGGCGCCCTGGGAGACCAGGTCCCACAGCAGTTCCGGCGTGTCGGCGCCGCCGGGATAGCGGCAGGCCATGGAGACGATGGCGATCGGTTCGTGGCGGGCCTGCTCGGCCTCGCGCAGCTGCCTCCGGGCGTCACCGAGGTCCGCGGTGGCGCGCCTGAGGTAGTCGAGCAGCTTCTTGTCGTCGGACATCAGTGCCAGCTCTCTTTCAGGCGTTTCCGAAGTCGTTGTCGAGCAGGGCGAACAGCTCGTCCGCTGTCGCCGTTTCCATCGCGGTGGCGGTGTGGTCCACCGGTCCTGGCGGTGGTGCCTCGCCGCCCGGTGCGCCGGTGCGCCGCCCCCAGCCGCGCAGCAGTTCGTTCAGCCGTTCGCCGACCCCGTCGGTGTCGGCCGCTCCGGGCGGGACGGCCGCGAGGAGCGCGGCCAGCCGGTCCAGCTCGGCCAGCAGCGGCGAGGGCGGTTCGGGCGCGGCGGACAGCTCCGCGTCCAGGTGGGCGGCGAGCGCCTCTGGCGTCGGGTGGTCGAAGACGACCGTCGGCGGGACGGCCAGCCCGGTGGCCTCGCACAGCGCGTTCCTGAACCGCACCGCGAGCATCGAGTCGAAGCCGATCTCGGAGAAGGCGCGTTCCGGGCGCACCGGACCGGTTCCGGAATGGCCGAGGACCGCGGCCGCGTGCCGGACGACCAGGTCGAGCACCGCTTGGCGGCGTGCCTGCCGATCCAGCGGGGCCAGCCGGGCGGCCAGTCGTGCGGCGGGGGTGCCGTCCTCGTCGCCCGCGGTCTGCGGAGTGTCCACGGCCGGCGCCGCGGCGGTGGCCGCGACGGCCGTCCGGCCCGGTGTGGGCAGCCAGTACCGGTCGCGCTGGAAGGGGTACGTCGGCAGCAGGACGGGTGCCGCGCCGCCCGGCCCGGGGGCCCCCGTCCAGGGCGACCAGTCCACCGGGCCGCCACCGGCCGCCCACGCCTCGGTCAGTGAGGCCAGCAGCCGGTCCCGGCCGCCGTCGCCGCGCCGCAGCGTGCCGACCGCCGACACCTCCCGCCCGGCCTCCGCGGCCACCGCCTCGATCCCGGCGAGCAGCACCGGATGCGGGCTGACCTCGACGAGCAGGGTGTGGCCCGCGTCGAGCAGGGCGCGGGTCGCTCCGACGAAGTCGACCGGCTCGCGCAGGTTGCGGTACCAGTAGGCGGCGTCGAGCGATTCTCCGGCGACGGGTTCGCCGGTCACCGTCGAGTAGAGCGGGACGGCCGAGGCGCGGGGGCGTATCCCGGTGAGGGCTTCGCGCAGTTCGTCCTCGATCTCGGCGACCTGGGCCGAGTGGGCCGCGTAGTCCACCGGGATCGCCTTGGCCCGTACACCTTCCCGATCGCAGGCCGCGAGCAGGGCGGCCAGCTCCTCGGGCTCCCCGGCGACGACCACGGCGTCGGGGCCGTTCACCGCGGCCACGCAGAGGCGTCCGCCGGCGGGCATCAGGCCCGTGGTCCGCTCGGCGGAGGCGGCGACCGACACCATGCCGCCGCGTCCCGCCAGCCTCAGCAGCGCCCGGCTGCGCCGCGCCACCACGAGAGCCGCGTCGTCGAGCGACAGCGCTCCGGCGACGTGGGCGGCGGCGATCTCGCCCTGGCTGTGTCCGACGACCGCGTCCGGGGTGACCCCGGTGTCGCGCCAGTGCGCGGCCAGCGCGACCATCACGGCGAAGAGCACCGGCTGGACGACGTCCACGCGGTCGAGCGTCGGCGCGCCGGGCGCGCCGCGCAGCACCTCGGTCAGGGACCAGTCGGTGTGCGGGGCGAGCGCCCGTTCGCAGGCGGCGATCGCGGCGGCGAACGGCGCGGAGGCGTCGAGCGCCGCCGCGGCCATGCCGGCCCACTGCGAGCCCTGGCCGGGGAAGACGAAGGCCGTACGGCCGCCGCGCGCCCGGTCCCGCACCGCGTCGGGCGCGGGTTCGCCCGCCGCGAGGGCGTCCAGTCGGCCGAGGAGCGCGTCGCGGTCGCGGCCGACGGCTGCTGCCCGGAAGGGCAGGGCGGGGCGGGTGGTGGCGAGCGCACGGGCCGGGGCGGCGGCGCCCCCGTCGGGGCCGGCCCGCAGGTGCTCGACCAGTCGGCTCGCCTGTCGGCGCAGGGCCTCGGGGGTCATGGCGGAGAGCAGCCACGGAACGGTGGTCCCGGTGTCCTCGGACGGTTCGCCGTCCGTGCCGTCGGGCAGCGGGGCGTCGTCGGCTGCGGGCGCTTCCTCCAGAACGGCGTGGGCATTGGTGCCGCTCATGCCGAACGCGGAGACGCCGGCCCGGCGCGGCCGGTCCCCGTCCGGGGCTTCCCAGGGGCGGGCGTCCGCGAGCAGCCGGACCGCGCCGGCCGACCAGTCCACCCGGCTGGACGCCTCCTGTGCGTGCAGGGTGCCGGGGAGCACGCCGTTGCGCAGCGCGAGCACGGTCTTGATGACGCCGGCGACCCCGGCGGCGGCCTGGGTGTGCCCGATGTTGGACTTCAGCGATCCCAGCCACAGCGGGCGGTCGGCGGGCCGGTCCTGGCCGTAGGTGGCCAGCAGGGCCTGCGCCTCGATGGGGTCGCCGAGCACGGTGCCGGTGCCGTGCCCCTCGACCAGGTCGATATCGGCGCCGGACAGTCCTGCCGCGGCCAGCGCGGTCCTGATCACCCGCTGCTGCGCGGGGCCGCTCGGAGCGGTGAGGCCGTTGCTGGCACCGTCCTGGTTCACCGCGGTGCCCCGGACGAGGGCGAGGACCGGATGTCCGAGGCGGCGCGCGTCGGAGAGGCGTTCCACCAGCAGGACGCCCACCCCTTCGCCCCAGCCCGTGCCGTTCGCCGCTTCGGCGAAGGAGCGGCAGCGGCCGTCGGGCGACAGGCCCTGCTGACGGCTGAACTCGACGAAGACGTCCGGGCTCGCCATCACCGCGGCGCCGCCGACCAGGGCGAACGAGCAGTCGCCGGCGCGCAGTGCCTGGCCCGCCAGGTGCAGTGCCACCAGCGAGGACGAGCAGGCCGTCTCCACGGTCACGGCGGGGCCGCCGAGTCCGAGGGTGTAGGCGACGCGGCCGGAGGCGACGCTGGTGACCGTGCCGCTGAGGAGGTGCCCCTCGATCTCGTCGGACGGGTCCTGCGGGCCGGTGCCGTAGCCCTGGGCGGCGACGCCGACGTAGACGCCGCCCTCGCTGCCGCGGACCGACGCGGGGTCGAGTCCGGCCCGCTCCAGCGCCTCCCAGCTGGTTTCGAGGAGCAGTCGCTGCTGCGGGTCCATGGCCAGTGCTTCGCGCGGGGAGATGCCGAAGAACTCCGCGTCGAACTCGGCCGCGCCGTCCAGGAATCCGCCGCCGGTGGTGTAGAAGGTGCCCGGGTGCAGGGGGTCCGGGTCGTAGAGAGTGTCCAGCGGCCAGCCGCGGTCGGCGGGCAGCGCGGCGACCGCGTCCACTCCGTCGGCCACCAGCTGCCACAGGTCCTCGGGCGAGCGGACGCCGCCCGGGAACCGGCAGGCCATCGAGACGATCGCCAGGGGTTCGTCGGCCGCCGCGGGCCCGGCCGCGCCGTCGGCGGCCGCGGAGTCCGTCGCGGCCGTGCCGGTCGTGCGGTCGGCGTCCGGTTCGGTGCCGCTCAGCTCGGCGAAGAGGTGGGCGGCGAGCGCGGCTGCCGTCGGGTGGTCGAAGACGGTGGTGAACGCGAGCGGCAGAGCGGTGGCCGCGACCAGCCGGTTGCGGAGTTCGACGGCGGTGAGCGAGTCGAAGCCCAGCTCGCGGAACGGGCGGTCGGCCATGAGGCCGGCGGCCGACTCGTGGCCCAGCACGGCGGCCGCTTCGCTCCGCACCAGCTCCGTCAGCAGTTTGCGGCCCTCGGGCCCGGACAGTCGGTGCAGCCGGTGCGGCCACGACGGGTCGCCGCCCGTGCCGGGTCCGGACCCGGCGGAGGTGTCCGCGTCCGCGGGGTCGCCGTCCGCCGCCCGGGGCTCCGGGGCGGCCGACAGGCCGCGCAGCAGCGCGCTCTCCCGGACCGAGCCGAAGATCGGCGCGAAGCGGCTCCAGTCCAGCTCGGCGACGACCGGTTCGCCCTCGTCCAGGGCCAGCGCCAGGCCGAGCGCGGAGAGCGCCGCCGCAGGGTCCATCGGCACCAGCCCGTGGCGGCGCAGGCCGTCGCCGACCGCGCCCTCGGCCATGCCCGCGCCGGCCCAGGGGCCCCAGGCCACCGAGGTCGCCGTCAGGCCCCGGCCGCGCCGCGCCGCGGCGAGGCCGTCCAGGTAGGCGTTGGCCGCCGCGTAGGCGCCCTGGCCGCCGCTGCCCCAGGTGCCCGAGATCGAGGAGAACAGCACGAAGGCGTCCAGCGGGCGGTCTTCGAACAGGGCGTCGAGGTGGGCCGCGCCGCACGTCTTGGCCGCCGTCCGCCGGGCCAGTTCCTCCGGCGTGCAGTCCATCAGCGCGGTGTCCGAGGTGAGTCCGGCGGTGTGCACCACGGCCCGTACGGTGTCGCCCTCGTCGCGCAGCCGCCCCAGGACCCGCTCCAGCGCGGTGCGGTCGGCGACGTCGCAGGCCAGCAGGGTGCTCCGGGCGCCGAGCGCCGCCAGGGCGTCGGCCAGCGCGTCGGCTCCCGGGGCCTCGGGGCCCCGCCTGCTGAGCAGGACCAGGTGGTCCGCGCCGCGCTCCGCGAGCCAGCGCGCCACCTGGGCGCCGAGGCCTCCGGTGCCGCCGGTGACGAGGACCGTGCCGCGCGGCGTCCACGGTGCGGGCGCGGGTGTCGCGGGCTCCGGCGCGGGGACGAGCCGACGGCCCAACGGTGCCGGCGCGCGGACGGCCACCTGGTCCTCGCCGTCCCGTCCGGCCAGCACCGCGCACAGCCCGTCCAGCGCGGGCCCGTCCAGCAGGTCCGGCAGGTCGACCAGGCCGCCCCAGCGCAGCGGGTGCTCCAGTGCCGCCACCCGGCCCAGGCCCCACACCTGGGCCTGCACGGGGCGGACCTCCTCCGTGCCGTCGGCTGCCACCGCGCCGCGGGTGGCGCACCACAGGGGTGCGTCGATGCCGCTGTCGCCCAGGGCCTGGAGCAGCAGCAGGGTCCCGGTCAGGCAGGCGTCGAGCGTCGGCAGGCCCGGGCGGGGGCCCTGAGCCAGGGCCAGCAGCGACAGGACGCCGTCCAAGGAGCCGAACTCCGGGAGCAGCGAGGCCAGTTCGGCGCGTTCGGCGGCGACCCCGACCCGGATCACGACCACGTCGGCGCCGTGTCCGGCGAGCGCCTGTTCGCAGGCGAGTGCGGTGTCCTCGGCACCGGGTCCGTCCGGGGTGACGAGCAGCCAGCGGCCGGAGAGGCGGGGCTCCGCGGGCGCGGTGAGCGGCTCCCATGCGATGCGGTAGCGGCGGGGGCCGGCGGGGACCTCGGTCTCCCGGCGGGAGCGCCGGGCGGCGGGGGCCGGGTCCGGCGCGGCCACCGGCCAGAAGCGCCTGCGCTGGAAGGCGTAGGTGGGCAGGTCGACCCGCCGCACGTCGGTGCCGCTCCAGCCCGCCGACCAGTCCACCGCCACGCCGCGCAGGTGCAGCGAGGCGAGTGCGGCGCGGACCGCGTCCGGCTCGCCGCGGCTGTCGCTCAGCAGCGGCACCGTCCCGGGGCCGCCGGGGCCGCCGGGGGTGGGGGTGGCGTCGGGGAGGCAGGTGTGGAGCATGCCGGACAGCACGCCGCCCGGTCCGAGTTCGAGGTACGTCGTCGCGCCCTCGGCCCACAGCCGGCGGGCCCCTTCCAGGAAACGCACGGTGCCCCGGACGTGGCGCACCCAGTGCTCGGGGGAACGGAGTTCCGCGGCCGTGGCCGTGCGCCCGGTCAGGTTGGAGACGATCTCGATGCCGGGCGCGTGGTACGTCAGCGACTCGGCCACGTCCCGGAACGCGTCGAGCATCCCGTCCATCCGGGCGGAGTGGAACGCGTGGCTCACGCTCAGCCGGCGGGTGCGCCGCCCCCGGGAGCGGAACGCCCCGGCCAGGCGCAGCACCGCGTCCGCGTCACCGGACAGGACCACGGAGGTGGGCCCGTTGACGGCGGCGATGTCCACCGCGTCCCGGCCCGCTTCCGTCTCCGGGAGGGGGTGCCCGGTGCGGTCGTCCAGCAGGGCCTGGTGTACTTCCTCCTCGGTGGCCTCCACCGCCACCATCGCCCCGCCCTCGGGCAGTTCGTCCATCAGCCGGCCCCGGGCCGTTACCAGCGCGCAGGCATCGGGCAGGTCCAGCACGCCCGCCGCGTGGGCGGCGGCGAGTTCGCCGACGGAGTGCCCCATCAGCAGGTCGGGCCGCACACCCCAGTGCTGCACGAGCCGGAACAGCGCCGTCTCCAGGGCGAACAACGCGGGCTGGGTGTACCGGGTGCGGTCGAGCAGCGCCGCACCGGGGGTTCCGGGCTCGGCGAACAGGATGTCGCGCAGGGGCAGGTCGAGGTGCGGGTCCAGGCCGGTCAGCACCTCGTCGAGGGCGTCGGCGAACACCGGGTCGTCGCGGTAGAGCTCCGCGCCGGCTCCGGCCCGCTGGCTGCCTTGTCCCGGGAAGAGGAAGGCGGTCCGGCCGGAGCGCACGGCGCCTCCGGTGAGCAGGTGGCCCGATGCCGTGCCGCGCGCGAGTGCGGTGAGCGAGCGTCGGACGGATGCCCGGTCCCGTCCCAGGACGGCGGCCCGGTGTTCGAGCGGGGCCCGTCCCGTGGCGAGCGAGTAGGCGACGTCCGCCAGTTCGGCGTCCGGGTCGGCATCGAGCCGGCTCACCAGCCGGCCGGCCTGTGCCCGCAGGGCCTCCGGTGTGCCGGCCGAGAGCAGCAGCGGCACGGGCGGGGCGGCCCGGCGCGCGGTGGCCGTCGTGGCGGTGTCCGGGGTGGGCACGGCCGAGGTGTCGGTCCGCTCCGGGGCGGGCGCGACCGCGACGGCCGGTGCCTGCTCGATGATCGCGTGCACGTTGGTGCCGCTGATGCCGAACGACGACACGCCTGCCCGGCGGGGGTTCCCGGTCTCCGGCCACGGGGTGTGCGCGGTGAGCAGGCGGATGGCACCGTCGGACCAGTCGACGTGCGGGTTCGGCGTCCCGGCGTGCAGGGTTCCCGGCAGTTCGCCGTGGCGGATGGCCAGCACCATCTTCATCACTCCGGCCACCCCGGCCGCCGCCTGGGTGTGCCCGATGTTCGACTTCACGGAGCCGAGCCACAGCGGCCGGTCCGCCGTGCGCGCCGGCCCGTGGACGGCCTGGAGCGCCTGCGCTTCGATGGGGTCGCCGAGCTTCGTGCCGGTGCCGTGGGCCTCGATCGCGTCGATCTGGTCGGCGCGCAGCGCGGCGTCGGCCAGCGCGGCGCGGATGACCTGCTGCTGGGACGGGCCGTTGGGGGCGGTGAGCCCGTTGCTGGCGCCGTCCTGGTTCACGGCGGTGCCGCTGATCAGCGCGAGTACGGGGTGGCCGTGGCGCAGGGCGTCGCTGTGGCGCTCCAGCAGCAGCACTCCGGCGCCCTCGCCCCAGCCCGTGCCGTCCGCGTCCGCCGAGAACGCCTTGCACCGTCCGTCGGCGGCGAGCCCGCGCTGGCGGCTGAACTCCACGAAGAGCCGCGGGGTGCTCATCACCGTCACCCCGCCCGCGAGGGCCTGCTCGCAGTCGCCGCGCCGCAGTGCCTGCACGGCCAGGTGGAGCGCCACCAGCGACGAGGAGCACGCGGTGTCGACGGTGAGCGAGGGTCCCTGGAGGCCGAGGACGTAGGACAGCCGCCCGGACAGCACGCTGGCCGTGTTCCCGGTCAGCAGATGGCCCTCGGACACGCCCTCGGCGCCCTGCAGCAGCGCGGAGTAGTCCTGGCCGTTGGTACCGATGTAGACGCCGACCTGCCGGTCCTTCAGCGCGGTCGGGTCCTGCCCGGAGCCCTCGACCGCCTCCCAGGCGGTCTCCAGGAGCAGCCGCTGCTGCGGGTCCATGGCCAGGGCCTCGCGCGGCGAGATGCCGAAGAACTCCGCGTCGAACTCGGGGGCGTCGTGCAGGAAGCCGCCCTGCATGCTGTACGTGGTGCCGGCGTGGTCGGGGTCCGGGTCGTACAGCCCCTCGGTGTCCCAGCCCCGGTTCGACGGCCAGTCGCCGACGGCGTCGGTGCCCTTCGAGAGCAGGTGCCAGAAGTCCTCGGGCCCTGCGACCCCGCCGGGGAAGCGGCAGCCCATGCCGACGATCGCGATCGGCTCGTTGCCGCCGGGTGCCGCCGCCCGGCCCGCCCCGGCATCGACGGAGCCGGCGGGCCCGGCGGTGCCGCTCGCGGCGTCCGGCAGGTCCAGGTCCGCGAGCAGCCGGTCGGCCAGTGCCGACGGTGTGGGATGGTCGAACAGGACGGTGGCGGGCAGGGCCAGTCCGGTGACGGCGGTGAGCCGGTTGCGCAGCTCCACCGCCGTCAGCGAGTCGAAGCCGAGCGCGAAGAACGCCTTTCCGGGCTGGACCGTGTCGACGTCGGGGTGGCGCAGGACCGACGCCGCGTGGGTGCGTACCAGTTCGGTGAGGGTCCTGACCCGGTCCTCGTGGCGCGGCAGTACGGCGATCTGCTGCCGCAGGGCGTCGGCGGAGTCGCCGCCTTCCCGGACCGCCGACGGTGCGGTGGTGTCCTGGACGGGCCTCGCGGCAGCCGGGTCCGGTATCCCGTGGAGGAGGGCGGCGGTCCACCGGCCCCTGCCCGTGGTGAAGCGCCTCCAGTCGACATCGGCGACCACGACCAGTTCGTCGTCCTCCGCGAGCGCCCGGCCGATCGCGGTGACGGCCGTTTCGGGCTCCATCACCGGCATGCCGAAGTCCCGCAGCCGTGCGGCGACCTCGTCCGCCAGCATGCCCGGCCCGGCCCAGGCGCCCCAGGCCACGGACGTGCCGGGCAGCCCGGCGGCACGGCGGGCGGCGACGAGTGCGTCGACGGCCGCGTTGGCGGCCGCGTAGTTGCCCTGCCCGGCGTTGCCCACGACGCCCATCACCGACGAGAACACCACGAAGGCCGACAGGTCGAGACCCGCGGTGGCCTCGTGCAGGTTCCGTGCGGCGGTCAGCTTGGCGCGCAGCACCACGGCGAGCCGCGCGGGATCCAGCGCGTCGAGCACACCGTCGTCGAGGACGCCCGCCGCGTGGATGACGGCGGACAGCGGGTATCGCGCCGGGATGTCGGCGAGCAGCGCCGCCACTGCGGCCGGGTCGGCGACGTCGCAGGCCGCGAAGGCCACTTCGGCGCCCAGCGCCGTCAGTTCCGCCCGCAGCACGTCCGTACCGGGGGCGTCGGCGCCGCGTCGGCCGACCAGCAGCAGCCGCTCCGCGCCCTGGCCCGCCAGCCAGCGCGCCGTGTGCGAGCCGACGCCGCCGGTGCCGCCGGTGACCAGGACCGTGCCCCGCCACCGGACGTCCGGGCCGCCTGCACGGGCCTTCGGCGACCCGGACGACGCGGGGCGGAGCCGGCGTCCGTGGACCCCGGTGGAGCGCACCGCCACCTGTTCCTCGTCGGCCGCGGCTCCCGCGAGCACCGCGCACAGGCGGCGGGCGGCCCGTGCGTCCAGCACCTCGGGCAGGTCGACCAGGCCGCCCCGGCGGTGCGGGTGCTCCAGGGCCAGCGTCCGGCCCAGGGCGGCGGAGGCGGCCTGACCGACGTGTCCGGGCCGCTCCGCGCCGCCCAGGACCGCCAGTCCCTTCGTCAGCGTCCAGAGCCGGGCCTGGATGCCCGCGTCCTCCAGTGCCTGGGCCAGCGCGAGGGTCAGCGCCGGGCCACCGGGCAGGTCGGGGTGTTCGGGGTGGGGGCGCTCCTCCCAGGACAACAGGGACAGCACGCCGGCGATCGGCTGCTCCCCGGCGGTCTCCGTGAGCAGGGCGGCCAGCTGTTCGCGGGTCGCGCCCGGATCGGCGACGACGCACGGGAGGAGGCCGGCTCCGGCCTCGCCGAGGGCGTCCAGGACGGCCGCCGCGTCACCGCCCTCGGGACGCAAAGCGAGCCAGCGGCCGGGGAGGCCGTCCGTCGGCGTGACCGACAGGGGTGCCCAGGCGACGTGGTAGCGCCAGGATTCCGCCTTCCGCTCACGGCTCCTGACGGAGCGCCAGGCCGCCAGTGCGGGCAGGACTTCGTCCAGGGCGGCATGGCCGACCCCGAGGATTTCGGCGAGCCGGGTGGGGTCCTGCAGTTCCAGGTCGTCCCAGCGGTCCTCGGCGGGGGCGGCCGGGATGGCGGCGGGGGCCGTCAGCCAGTAGCGGGTGCGCTGGAAGGCGTATGTCGGCAGCTCAACGCGCCGGGCCCCCGGGAACGCCCGCGGCCAGTCCACCTCCAGCCCGCGCTCCCAGCCACGGCCGACCGCGCGCAGCACCTGCGCCGGACCGCCCTCCCCGCGACGCAACGTCCCCAGCACCGCGGCGTCCGCACCCGCGGCCTCCACCGACTCCCCCACCGCCACCGACAGCACGGGGTGCGGGCTGGACTCGATGAAGACGCGGTGCCCGGCCGCCAGGAGCGCGCGGGTGGCCTGCTCGAACTCGACGGTCTCCCGCAGGTTGCGGTACCAGTACTCGGCGTCCAGGGCCTTCGTGTCCAACAGGCCGCCCGTGACGCTCGAATAGAACGGCACCGCACCGGACAGCGGCACGATGCCGTCCAGGTCGGCGAGCAGCCGCTCTCGGACCTCCTCCACATGCGCGGAGTGCGACGCGTAGTCGACCTCGATCAGACGCGCCCGCACACCCTCCCCCACCAGAGCCTCCACCAACGCGGC